>JBKPMA010000320.1:0-7457 GCA_046731935.1 Acidobacteriota bacterium | reverse complement strand
CTCGATGGGTGGACGGTCTGGCTGCACGATCATCACCACGACGATCCGTCGCGGGTGTTCTCCGTTGTTGACGGAGCGATCCGCGTGTCCGGCGAAGAGTGGGGCGGCATCACCACCGCCGGTGCGTACCGCGACTACCGTCTCGTCGTCGAATGGAAGTGGGGCGGCGCCACCTGGGGTGAGCGGAAGGATCGCGCGCGTGACAGCGGCATCCTGGTCCACGGCGTGGGCGCCGACGGCGCCGCCAGCGGCAACTGGCTCGAGTCGATCGAATCGCAGGTCATCGAGGGCGGAGCCGGCGACTACATCGTGGTCGCAGGCGTGGGACATCCCTCCGTCAAAGCGCACGCGCGAGTCGATGGCGACGAGACGTATTGGGACACGGCAGCGGCCATTCGAACGATCGCGGAGGGCCGGCTCAATTGGTTCGGACGCGATCCACAGTGGAAGGATCAATTGGGATTTCGCGGCCGCCGGGATGTGGAGCGTCCGACCGGTGAATGGAACCAGCAGGAGATCGTGGCGGATGGCGATCGATTGACGACGCGTCTGAACGGTGTGACGGTGAACGAGGCGTTCGAGGCGTCACATCGCGCTGGCCGGATTCAACTGCAGTCGGAAGGCGCGGAAATCATCATCCGCAACGTGGACCTCTACCCGTTGAAGACCGCACGCTGAACGCCCGCCGTCAGCCGCGGCGCCCTTTCGAGATTTCATCAGGCGCGTACTTCGGGACACTCCAGACGAACAGGCAGTGGTCGCACCGCAGGTGCACGACGAGACCCGGACGGTTGGTCACAGTTACGTACTCGTTGGTCGTGCAGTTCGGGCAGTTGGGGATCACCAGCCGGGCCGGCGAACGCCGTTCGGGTTTGCCGCGGGAATCAGGCGACATCGAGAACCTCGCTATCTGTCTCGGTTGTCGCCTGACAAAGCTGTAGGCCGTTAAGGCCTACAGGCTGCAGGCTGCGGGCTGCCGGCGAAATCCCTGGACTTACCGCACCAGATTCTTGACCACAAACCACACATTCGCCGGCCGTTCGGCCAGCCGGCGCATGTACCACGGAAACCAGTACGCGCCGTAGGCGATGAGTACACGGACCTGCGCGCCGTCGGACGCCAGCCTGCGCTGCGCCTCGCGCTGGATGCCGTACAGCAGGTGGAATTCGTGTGCCGGCGCGGGGGAGATCGTCGCCGCGTGCGCTCGGATGCGTGCGATGAGCGCCGTGTCGTGCGTGCCGAAGACCGCGCGGAATCCACCTGTTGCGGCGCTCAGCATGGTTCGCGCGAGCGTGAAGTAGCGCTCGTCCACGTCGCTCTTCTTCTGAAGCGCGACGTCAGGCAGTTCCCTGTAGGCACCCTTTACGAGTCTGACGCCGATACCCGCGCCGATCATGCGGGCGAGATCGTCAGGGGTCCGATGGAGGTACGCCTGCAGGCAGACACCCACAGGTGCGACGCGGCGTGCCTCGCACACGATGTCGAGCGTGGTGTCGACATACGCACTTTGTTCCATGTCGACCCAGAGGTACGTCCCTCGCGTCCGGGCGTGCTCGGCCAGCGCGCGCACGTGATCGACCGCTCGGCCGCGATCGAGATCCAATCCCAACTGCGTCAGCTTCACCGACGGTTCGCAATCCGCGTGCTGCGAGTGGATGCGGTCGATTGCGTCGTGGTAATGCTGGGCGACGGCATCTGCTTCGGCGCGATCCGTGACGTTCTCACCCAGCCGCGTGTAGACAGCAGGGATGCCAGTCTGAGCAAGGACCGCCGCGGCTTTCAGCATGTCGTCCAACTCTTCGCCTGGCATGAAGCGCGCGACCGCGCGCCGGACGAACCTGTACCGTGGTGCGCGCTCCCGCAGCCACACGCTCTGAGATCCCGCCAACAGCACCGATCGCATCAAGCTCATACGAAACGCGCGCGGAAGAAACGCCGCCGGGAGGATATCCTCATCCGGCGCCGAATGAGCATATCCTCCCGCACTCATTTATCCATCGTCGATCTGCACGCCGGATTCTTCCTCGCCGGCATGGCGACGACGCTGCTCGGACCTCTGCTTCCCATTCTGTCCAACCGATGGGATATCGCGGATGCGGCCGCCGGATCGGCCTTCGCGATCCAGTTCGTCGCGTCCACGACGATCTCGACACTGTCGGCGGTGCTTGTGGTCCGGTACGGCGCGCGTCGAACCATGTCGGCCGGATTCGTGCTCATCGCGCTCGGCGTGGCGGCGTTGGCGGTGACGCCATGGCCCTGGGCACTGGCGACCATCGCCATGTACGGTTGTGGACTGGGCGTCGTGCTGCCGACGACGAACTTTCTCGTGGCCGCGGCCAACCCGGGCAAGGAATCCGCCGCCGTGAGTCTCGTCAACGTGTCGTGGAGCGCAGGCGCCGTGACGTGGCCGCTGCTCGTGACGTGGGTGGGCACGCCGGCGAGCGTCATGGCGCCCATGCTGCTGCTGTCGGCGCTGATGCTGGCCCTCGTGGTGCGGCTGCAGGTCGCCGGACGCCAGCCAACGCGCGCCCTGAGCCCGCCGTTGGCAACGGTGGCGGTGTCCGCGCCGATCGATGATGCCGAGCGTCAAACGGCCGCGGTCAGTGTCGCGCTCGTCTGCATCTTCGGCGCACTCATGTTTCTGTATTCGGGAAGCGAAGCGGCTGTCGGCGGATGGATCTCGGAGTACGTCCATCGCCTGTCGGCCAATGCTCCATGGACGATTGCGCCAACCATCTTCTGGGGCGCACTGTCTGCAGGCCGGCTGCTCACGCCGTTGCTGCTGACGATTGCCACAGAGCGCACGCTGCTGGTGATCGGACTGGGATCGGCGACGCTCGCCCTCACCGCGCTCGTCGCGATCCCGTTGGTGCCTGTCGCGCTCGTCGCGGCGGCGATCATCGGAGCGGGACTCGCGCCCGCATTCCCGATCACCTTCGCAGCGCTGTCGCGCGATATCGGTCCGTCGCGCCCGCGCCTGGTCGGACCGGTCTATGCGTTCACAGGTGTCGGCAGTGCCATGCTGCCGTGGACCGTCGGCTTCTCATCGTCCGCGGTCCACAGCCTCCGCATCGCGATGGCCGTCCCTCTGGCAGGCTGTGCCGCGCTGCTCACGCTCAGCCTGATTCGGCTTCGGATCAAGCCGCTCTAGCGGCCGTCAGTGAACCGGCAGGAAGAAAAACGCGAGCGCGAGGATCGCGTACACCGCCAGCAGCTGCACGCCTTCCATCCAGTTGCTCTCGCCGTCGTGCGCGATGAACGCAATGCTCAACACGGCGACGGCGACCGCCACGAGCTCGAACGTGCTGAAGACCAGATCCATCGGGTGCGGGCCGACGAGGTAACTCAGGAAGACGAGGATCGGCGCCACAAGCAGTGCGATCTGGTTGGACGATCCGATCGCGATGCTGATGGCCGCGTCCATCTGGTTGCGTCCGGCGAGCACGACAGCCGAGTAGTGCTCAGCCGCATTGCCGATGATCGCGACGATCACGACGCCGACAAAGAACTGCGACATGCCGAGCGTCTCTGCCGCACCGGCCACGGCACCCACGAGCGTTTCGCTGACGATGGCGACGCCAGCGGTGGCAACGAGCAGCAGCGTTGTCGGCTTCCAGAGCGGCGTCTGATGTGGTGCGTGCGCCGGCGCCTCAGCGCCGACACCCTCGCCCTCGTCGATGCCGTAGTGCCGCCGATGCGTCTTCAATGTGAAGACCAGTCCGAGGCAATACGTGATGAAGAGCACGACCGCGATCTCGGTGTCGAGCTGCAGATCGGGACTCTCGGGAAGGTGCTGCGCGAGGTGGTGGAAGAAGCCGGGCACGATCAGACCGATCGCGCTCAGCACGAGCATCGTCGTGCCCATGCTGGCCGCGGTCCGGTTGAAGCGCTGCGTCTCGCGGCCGATGCCGCCGACCAGCGCCGAGAGGCCGAAGACCAGGAGGATGTTGCCGAGAATCGATCCGGTGATCGACGCCTTGACGAGCGGGTACAAGCCCTCGTGGAGCGCGAACGCTCCGATGATGAGCTCGGTGGCATTGCCGAACGTCGCGTTCATCAGGCCGCCGATGCCGCCGCCCAGCCGTTCCGACAGCTGCTCGGTGGCGTGGCCGATGTATCCGGCCAGCGGAATGATCGCGACGATGGACAGGAAGAAGACCGTCGTGTGGCGGTCGGGTGCGACGGCGTGCAGGATCACGGCTGCTGGTGCGAACAGCAGCACCAGCACCCAGGAATGTTGTCGAAGGAGCGAGAGTATCGGCATGTGGATGGGGAAGCGCCCTGGGGTCGGGCCTTCGGGGTCGGGCCTTCAGGGTCGGGCCTGTTACGCCCGACCCCGAAGGCCCGACCCTGAAGGCCCGACCCCCAGCGCGCCCACATCCTACTGCAGTCTTCCGTCTAGCCCCGCGCCCGAAGCGGGACAAAGACCGTCGCGTCCTTGCGGTGCACCAGCAGGAGCACCGGACGGCTCCCGGTCGCGGCCTCGTCCAGCGCACTTCTGAGCTCGGTCGCCGAACGAACCTCATGCCCGTTGACGCGATCGATCACATCGCCCTCCTGAAGGCCGGCCTCGGCCGCCACGCCATTCGGATCCAGATCAACCACGACGACGCCCTTTGTGCCCTGAGGGACGCCGACCTGCTCAGCGGCATCCGGCGTCAGCGGTTCGACGGCCATGCCGAACCGTCCCGACGTTGGTTTGCCGTTCTCGGATTCCTCCTGCGAGGCGCGCACCGGCTTCAGTTCGGCCAGCGTCGCGTGCAGCGTCTTCTCGGAGCCGTTCCGGAGCAGCGTGATGCTGACTTCGGTGCCCGGCTGCAGGCTCGACACCGCGTTCCGCAGCGCGTTACTGTCGTCCACCGGGTGGCCATTGACCGAGAGAATCACGTCACCCTGTTGCACGCCTGCGCTGGCCGCGGGACTCGTCGGATCCACTTTGCTGACGAGGGCGCCGCTGACGCGATCGAGTCCGAGGCTGGCAGCGATGTCACCGTTTACGCTCTGCGCCGTGACGCCGAGCTTGGCGCGGTGCACCGTGCCGGTCTTGATCAACTGGTTCATGACGTTGCGCGCCATGTTCGCCGGAATCGCGAACCCGACGCCGATGCTGCCCCCTGATGGGCTGAGGATCTGCGAGTTGATGCCGACCAGCTCACCGGTCAGATTGACGAGCGCGCCGCCCGAATTGCCGCGATTGATCGGCGCATCGGTCTGCAGGAAGTCTTCGAACGTATCGCCGCCGCCCGTCTGACGGCTCTTTCCGCTGATGATGCCCATCGTCACGGTCTGCCCGACGCCAAGAGGATTGCCCACCGCCAGCACGACATCGCCGACGCGTGTCTTGTCCGAGTCACCGATCGGAAGCGCGTGCAATCCGCTCGCGCCAATCTTCACGACCGCGAGATCGCTCGCCGGATCGGCGCCGACGACCTTGCCGTCGAGGACGCGGCGGTCTGGCAGCTCGACGCGAACGAGGTCCGCCTCGTCGATGACGTGGTTGTTCGTCAGGATGTAGCCGTCGGTCGTGACGATGACGCCGGATCCGAGTCCGCGTTCGAGCCCGCGCTGCTGCGGAACGTCGAAGCCGCGGCCGAAGAAGTCCCGCAGCTCGGGAGGCAGCTGCCTGTTCGACGTGGGCGTCGTCGACGCTCGATGCTCGGTGCGAATCGTGACGACCGCCGGAGCGACGCGGTCCACGATCGGGGCGTACGAAGTGACCACACCACCCGACATCACAGGAGCGGGCGCCTGTACGGTCGCGACTTGTGCCGGCGGAGTCGTTGCGGTGAGATCGGCCGTGCGCCACGCACCGACGCCCACGAGTGCGACGGCAGCCGCGGCCAGGCCGCTTGCGAGAAATCCCGCCCGGCCCTTGTGGCGGACGGGTGTGTTCCATTGATCTGACATGTGGCTCTCCAACTATGCCTTCGAAATCTCTGGCGCCACTGGCGGGCACCGCGTCGAAGGACTCTAAGTAGTTGGACGACGGCAGGGCTGTCAGAAGACTGGCAGGAACATTACATTCATGAAAGGTGGCGGGGACAGGCTAAGCGGTGGGTAGCACGACTGTGAAGCGGCTCCCGGCTCCGGGCTCGCTGGTGACGTCGACGCGTCCGCCGTGGGCACGGACGAACGCCTGCACCAGGCTGAGGCCCAGGCCCAGGCCGCGTTCGGACCGGCTTCGGTCACCGCGATACAGGCGGTCCCAGATTCGCGGCAGTTCGTCAGAAGGAATGCCAATCCCCGAATCGGCCACCGTCACGGCAACGTCGGACGCGGATCGTGTTTCGACGCTCAGCGTCACGCGTCCGCCGGGGGCCGTGTACTTGATGGCGTTGTCGAGGAGGTTGGCAAATACCTGCCGCAGCCGGTCGCGGTCACCTTCGACGTTGACGTCCGCAGCGTGTTCCAGGGTCATAGAGACACGGCGATCCTCGGCGACATCGGCATAGAGGTCCATCACTTCGCGCAGCAGGGTCGGTAGTGCGACCGATTCCCGCGACAGCCTCATCGTTCCCGTTTCAGCCTCGGAGATGTCCATCAACGTGTTGAGCATCGCGAGAATCCGATCCGATTCCTCGAGACAATCGGCCAGCGCTTCCCGCTGCGCGCCGGTATCGCCGGACGCCAGCGCGCGCTCGGCGGTGCCGCGCCAGCGCGTCATCGGTGTCCGCAGGTCGTGCGCCACGTTGTCGAGCGACTCGCGCATGCCCGTGATGAGCGCGCCAATGCGATCGAGCATCGCGTTGAACGACCGACTCAGCTCGTCGAGCGCGTCTCCGGTCTCCCTGACGGGAACGCGGCTATCGGTCCGCCCGGTAGCGACGATGCCGCGGACCACACTCGCGAGTGCGGTCACGGGCTGGAGCGTCGATCGCGTGAACACGAGACCGCCGGCAAGGCCCACGAGGATTACCGCGCCGGTCACCAGCATCACGATCGTCCTGAACCGCGACAGCAACTCCTCCCGTGCTTCGGAGCTCTTGCCGACCTGGATGACCGTCCCGTCGTAGAGCCGTGCGGACGCGACTTCGAGCACGGCGGATCGATCCATTGCCGGCGCTTCCGACAGTCCGCGAGGATCTTCGGGCAGGGCATCGACATCAAACTGTCCCCAGCCGGGAGGCATTGTCACGAACAGCGCCTCCTGCCCGCGGCCGAGTACGCGCACGAACAGCCGCTCGCGCTGTCCGCCGCGCTGCTCCAGTTCCACGGCGCGCACCAACGCCGGCAGTCCACCGACTTCGTAGCGCGAGGCATAGTCGCGCACGGTGGACTCCACCAGCTGCTGGTCCCGCTGGCGCAGCGACGACGCGAGCAGCGCGTACGTCAGGAGCACGAGGATGATCACGCTGCCGATGAACATCCCCGCATACCAGAACGCGAGGCGGATCCCGATGGTGCCCTTGATCACGTCACGACGCCTCGTCTCGCAGCACGTATCCGACGCCTCGAAC
>JBKPMA010000319.1:0-7373 GCA_046731935.1 Acidobacteriota bacterium | reverse complement strand
CCGCTGGGCGCTCCCGTGTCAGGAGAAACTTCAGTTCGTCCTTCAGGCGCTGCAATCCGTCGGGCGTGATGTAGTTCTTGGCTCCGCCAAGCGGCGCGAGAGCTGATTCTGCGGCCTGCGCCTGCTCCTGCTCGTCGTGCTCGTCGTCCAATTGATCAGTCATGCGTGCGCGTGCCGCTGAAGGCCGGCCGGATCGATCCGCGAAGATGCAGCCGGGCATGGTCGGACGTCGTGAGTATGAAGTCCAGCGTATCCGCGCGCTGCACGCGCCATAATGTCACGCGCGCGGGCAGGAACAGGGGCTGTCTGAGTTCCATCTGGATCTCGACCGGTGGTGAAGGCGCTTCCTGGTGCAGCAGCACGAGGCATCGCGCCAGGCACCACATGCCGTGAGCGATGTGGCTCGGGTATCCGAACAGCCGTCCGCCCAGCGGCCAGAGATGAATCGGATTCCGATCACCCGAGACTCGCCCGTAGCGCCGCCCGATATCGCTCGGCACGTCGAAGGTGGCGCACGCCTCGTACTGTTCGACTTCCTCTGCGGCGCTGGGCCGTTTTGCGCCGCTGCCGCGGCGACGTGTGCGGCACAGGCCCGTCGCGACGGCCTCCCACACCAGCGTCTCGCCGTCGTAGTACCGCGCGACCACGGGGAATTCGATGCCGCTCGGGACAGTGGTGCCGCTCTGGACGCCGACGCGGACTCGATAGGCCTTTGCCGGATCGAGCGGCTGAAACAATCTGATGGTGTTGCGGACATGCAGGACACCCAACAGCGGCAATGGAAACTCGGGCCGCGTGAGCAGGTGCATCTGAAGTGCCGCCGCCTGCACTTGCGGATAGGTCACCGGCACAAGTGCGTGCTCAATCCCGCAGACCGCCCGGTACGCCTGCAGCCGGTGAGGATCGATATGCAAAGCCGGAACCTCGACCGACAGGGGTGGAACATCGTCGTGCTCCTTCCGCCGCCGCATCAACGCGCGGAGCACACGCCACCAGAGGCGATGGCGAGAGGGGAGTGCGGGAAGCACTTCCGCCACTGGCCGCCGATCATCTGCCTCGAGAACAGTCATCGGCGCGCGTTATGATTCGGGCGGGCTCGGACTCGGCGTCGAGCGTTGTGCATTCACGATGAATCTCTACATCCGCCTGTGGGTCGTGCTGGTGAAGGCGCTGCTGCGCGAACGCCTGCGGAATGCGACGGATGCCTCGGTCGTGTCGCTTCGCGTCTGGCCAACGGATCTCGACCTCGCTGGCCATGTGAACAACGGCCGGTACGCCACCATTATGGATCTTGGGCGGCTCGATCTGCTCGTTCGCCGCGGACTGCTTGGTCCACTGATCCGCCATCGCTGGCGGCCGCTGGTCGGTTCTTCGGTGCTCCGGTTCGAGAAATCACTGGGACCGTTCGCCCGCTACGATCTGCACACGCGGCTTGTCTGCTGGGACGATAAGTGGTTCTTCTTCGAGCAGCGCTTCGAGAAGCGCGGCGAGGTGTGCGTGCGCGCGCTGGTCAAAACGGTCGTCAAGTCGCCAACCGGGACTGTCAGGCCGTCCGACGTGCTGCGGTCGGCCGGTGTCGATGCTCTCTCACCGCCGATGCCGCCGGCCGTTGTCGCGTGGATGGACCTCGATCGGCTCGCCAGTATCCAGCAGCCGTAGCGGCACGAAGGCCCGACCCGGCCCGTTCACTGGCGCGTCGCTGTCCAATTCCCGGTGCGGGCCCCACTCATCGTCCCTTCAATAGTGCCGCCGTTCACTCGACCGCCGTACTGCACGTCGCCGACGCTGAACGTGATCCCGTCGCCTACGAGGTGTCCCTCCGCAATCGGCGTCGCGCCAAGCTCGCCCGTCACGTGCTGAAAGTGCTGTTCGAGTCTGAGCACACCATCGGGCATTTGCCAGCTCCCCTCGACCTTTGCCGGGACGATCCAGAGAAGCGCGTTGCACCACGTGGTGCACCCCTCGACTCTCTGCTGCTTGTCAGCTTCCCAGTCACCCATCGTGAAGCTGTTCGACACGACGCGCGTGCCGGGCCGCATGTCGAGAATCTGCGGCCGCAGCCGCAGGTTCAGACTTGGCAGCAGGAACAGGGTCAGCACGTCGGCTTTGCTGAAATCGCTCACGAACACATCGGCGTTCAGGAAACTGGCGCGCTCGGTGACGCCCGCATCAGCGGCCCGGCGCTTCGACAGCGCCACCAGATCGGGGTTGAATTCGATGCCGAGTGCCGTGGCACCCCGGCGCGCCGCCGCGATGACCGTGCGGCCATCGCCGGAGCCAAGATCGATCAGATAGTCGTCCGGTTTCAGCTGCGCCAGATCGAGCATCGCCTCGACGAGCGTGTCGCTCGTCGGCACCCAGACGACGTCTTTGCCTGGCTGGCCGACGGTGGGGTTGTATTCCCCCGACGGTGCCTGCTGCTGTTGCTGTTGCCCAGAAGGTTGCGGCTGCTCTTGTTGTTGCGGAGCCTGTTGTTGCGGGGCTGCCTGCCCGAGAACGAGGGCTTCGGCTGTGAGTGCGAACGCGACGGCAAGCCGGACGATCCGGCCGATCTTCCGCCCAGTCATGCGGCCATCCTCCGGGGGAACCGGTTATTCGAGGATACGCGATCGGGCTGCTGTCGGGTGAAGCCGCGTCCATCTGTGTCGTTACGAGCCCGGCCGCGATATGTATACTGACGAGGCCGTTGGTCGCCGGCGCCGAAGCGCGCGCAGCTTCGTCGCCGTCTGGGCTCTGTGTTGATCGAGGCCGGCATGAGTCTTCACCGTGAGAGTGCGGCGAGTCGCCGTCGTATACTTGCGGCGGGTTCCGTGGCCCGGACCTCAAATCGAGCCGTGATCGCGGAGAAGGTGAGCGCTGCCACGTCTGAACTTAGGCGCTCTGTAATTGGCTCGCCAATGATAGATTTTCCTCAGCGGCCCGTCCGCAGGCAACGTGGAATGGGCCAAAACGCCGACCGCAGGTAGCTAACAACTGGAGGCAGTGTGGCAAAGAAGAAGGCAGCCGGGACCCGCAAGGCCGCGACAAAGGGCAAGAAGAAGGCTGGCAGGAAGCCCAATGCAGCCTTCATGAAGCCCGTGACCCCCAGCGCGACACTCGCAGAAGTCGTGGGCTCGAAGCCGATCCCACGTACTGAGGTGACGAAGCGTCTGTGGGCTTACATCAAGAAGAACAAGCTGCAGGACCCGAAGAGCAAGCGGATGATCAAGGCCGACGACACGCTCAAGGCCGTCTTCGGGGGCAAGGCCACTGTGGACATGTTCGAGATGACGAAGCTCGTGGGACGCCACCTGAAATAGCGGTGTCCGGCGCGATGACAGGCGCGCTGTCATTGAGGACGAGTGTCACAACGAACTTCGTCGATGGCAGCGCCGCCTCGTTCCGCCCGCGTGGCGCAGAACGGGGTCGTCTCTCCGCCTCCCCATCAGATCCAGAACCGGTCGCGGCGTCGAGCTATCGGCGCGCACGCGGCACGCCGGGCGAGTCACGGCGTGCTGGGCGGTGTGACGACGACCGTCCACAGATGACCGCAGTCCGCGCAACGGCAGTAGTGCACGAGCGGGGTTGACAGTGTGGCCTTCACATTGGTACTGCCGCACTGGGGACAATGACTCGAACAGAGTATGCGAGGCGACTCGCTCATATGGGGTGCGTTCGGTCCGGCGCGCCATCCTCAGGTAAGTTGCACGATCCACCGCAATCGACTGGAACAGAGCATTTCCACCGGGCGGCAGGCGAGGCGTCGGCCATCGGCCGTCTCGAGATCGAACCTGTGATCCGCCACACCGAGACGTTCGCTCACAGGGGAAGCGTCTGGCTCGAAGCGGAGCACTCCCGTGTAGATGACGCGTACGGGTGCGCCGCCTGGCGGCAGGGGTTTGTCGTCTTCGACGGTAACGAGGGTGTACGTCACGGAAGCGGCGAACGCGCCGTTACAAAAGAGTAATCCCTTGCCCTCTTCCGGTCCGGTCGGAGTCGTGCGAGCCGACGTGGGGGTTGCCACCGTTGAGCGAGACCCAATCTAGATCAGCTCAACTGGACTCGCAATGACCGTTAGTACTAGGTGCGCCGCATCAGTCGCCTGAATGCGCCGGAGCGGTCATTCTTGCCAAGAGGTTTGCAAGCTCTTCGCTCAGCCGGTGCGCGCGACGCTCGATGGTCTTGTAGTGTCGGCGCAGCCGCTCGAGGTACGCAGCGTCGGATTCGCCCGCTGATTGTTCAAGATCCTTCGCGGAGCTCGGATTCTTGCCGAAGGGCTGCTCGCCGATCGGATCAGGGAATTCCGCCATCCCATTGGGGACTGCGAGCACCGTGCCCACTTTGTCGGTCTGTTGTCTCAGCAGGCTGCTTTTCTGATTGGACGTGCAGTAATGATGACGTCCGCGAGCGTGCGCAGGCGAGCCGTAGCAGACAGGCCCGTCGGGCGGCATTGCGCATCCGTCACGAATCGGCACACTGCTTGAGTAAAGCGCAGCGCCCATCGTCGACGGCGCCGCCATCACTGCGGAGGTGAGGAGGTCACGATGCGAGGTGTTCTGCAGTCGCTCAGCTTCGCCCTTCTCCTGACCGTCGCCGTCGGTCAGGATACGGCGGCCGATCCCATTCTCGTCGGGGATGGACGAGTGCTGGGGAGAGGCGCGAGAGTGAACGATCTCGTCGTCGATCCGTTCAACGTGACGCCGCCAGCACCGTTCGCGTTCTTCGACGGGGTCACGACCGTGATCGCCTCTGAGGGAAGCGCCATCGCGACGGCAACGGCCTCACTGCGAAGTTCGGTCAGTCCGACTCGATTTCACGCGACCGGGACGGCAGAGAGTTTTGCGAACGCGCCGGACGTCGGCGATGTCGCTTCTAGCTTTGGCTTCTCCCATTTCGGTATCGACTTCGAGCTGCCGTTCGCGTACCGCTTCACGCTCACCGACTTCATGGTCGCCGACGATCTCGAATCAATCGGGACGGGAAAGGGCGCACGCCTCGTCAACGTCTTCATCAGCAACGCAGCGGCGTCGTTTCCATTCACGGAGAGTCTCGGAGGTGGCGCGCGCAGGCGGCAATTCACGCGCACCGGTATGCTGCAGGCAGGGTTTCACAGCCTGCAGGCCGACGCGATCACCGAAGCGATGGGGAATTCGATTGCTGGTTCGGGTGTCGGTCCGCTTTCCCATCACAGGGCGAGTTTCGAACTGGATTTTCAATTGACGCCGGTGCCCGAGCCAACGTCGATGCTTCTGCTCGGTTCAGGACTGATCGCGCTTGGGGTGCGGCGTTTCAGGCGCACAGCCAACGTGTGGACATACCCGCCTATCTCTCGCCGGCACGACGCGACGGCTTGCGCCGAATCGCGATGGGTGTCGCGTTCACGGCCCAGTCCGTAACGTTGCCGCACGCTCGGCAACCGACGTAGAGCACGGCTGGCGTTTCCTGGACAATCGCGACGTCTCGCGACTGACACGTCGGGCACGCGCCAAATGTAGGTTTGTCGTGGTCCGCGGACGGGAAGGTGTCCATGGACGAGTGACGTGGAGAATAGGCGGAGAGCGCGACGCCGTAAATGGTACGGTGGTCCCATGTGTCTCCACGTCGGAGACCAGCGTCCCGACGAGGAGATCCTTCGGCGTCGTCGCAGCCGCTCGCGCTAGACTCAGCGTATTCCGAGGGCGAGATGAAACAAGTCAGCGTCCGTTACTGCGCTTACTGAGTCACGGCCATTCACGCCGTCCGTGTGGCGGCCAAACTGCGTCGCGAGCTCGGGGTCGCGGTCGAGATGCAGAAGGGACCGTACGGTCACTTCGAGGTGCTCGTCGGCGGCGAGACCGTGGTGGACGGCGGGAAGCTGGCCATGCTCGGTGTCTTGCCCTCGGCGGCCGAGATCATCGGCGTCGTACGCGCCCGGCTGTCGAGCGCGACCGACGGGAGTTGAATGGCACCTGCCCTTTCAAGAACGCCGCCTCGGGTCTCGACGCTCCGCGCGGCGCTCGCGGCGGCGCTTCTGGCCGGCGTCGTCACGCAGGCGCAGCAGGCGCCGTCCGTTGAGGAAGCCACGTTCGCGCCTGCGTATCTCGACAGGCGCAGCGAGGAGTGGCAGCTTGCGGCGCGCACCCACTCCGCCGGTGAGTTCGACGGACCGGCCAAAGCGATCGCCCACTGGGAACCTGATCTGACGCGTGTGGTCGTCGACCGCGCGATCCGCCGGCGCGAGGCTGAGCGCGCGCGCAGCGCCCGAGTAACGGGGGAGGGCCACGCAGGTGACCGCGTCCTCCTCGTGCATGGCCTGGTCCTGCACACCGACATCGCAATCGCCGAGCGGATGGGTGAGACCAGCACGACGACGGGCACGCGCGCCTGGACGATATTGGACGCGAGGCCGCTCGAGTCGAAACGGTTCTCGATCCACTGGGGCCTCTCGAGCCTTCTCGCCGCGGCGCTCGCCAAGGATCCCGCACAGGAGCCGATCGCGCGCGCCTGGTATCGTGCGGTCGGCGCGCTCTACCAGCAGTGGGCCGACCTCGGGCAGCTCGGCGCCCACCTCGTCGCCGGAAGAAAACTCTTTTCGGACGACCCCGTGCTGTTGCTCTACGAGGGAACGCTGCACCAGGGCTATGCGGACGCTCGAGTCCAATCGTACGTCGCAGTGCTCGGCGGCCGGCGAGGCATGCCGGACAGGTTCGGCCGGACGCTCTCGATCGATGACGCTGATACAGAGCTGGGCTACGCGGAGCGTGCCCTGCGCCGCGCCCTCGCGATCGATCCGTCGCTCGTCGAAGCTCGAATCCGTCTCGCGCACGTCCTCGAGGCGTGCGGCAAATCCGTCGATGCCATGGCACTGGCTCGCGAGGCCCTCACGGTGCCACTTCCAGCGTTTCTCGAGTACTACGGCGCGATGGTATTGGGCCGCAGCGAAGGCCGCCTCGGTCACCAGGCCGAGGCATACGAGGCGTTCGCTCGCGCGGCCCGGCGCTATCCCGGCGCGCAGTCCGCACAGGTGGCGATCAGCCACGTCCTGCCTCGGGACGCGCTGACTACGTGCGCGTCGACGTCGAGGTCCGACGCGGCAATGCCATCGTCGCCGGACCGCGCCGTGGGGCGATACCGCGCTCTATGATGCGGCGCACACGGCGAGGCTCGTCGGGACCGCGGCGCCGGGCCGCTCGATTGTGATTCTCTTCAGCGACGGCGACGACACCGCGAACTTCCTGACCGAGGACGGCCGCGACGTGCGCGCGCGCACCGGCTATTGGGGCGGCTCCTAGTTCTCACGCCAGTGAAGGGCGATACGTCGCTCGGTCCGTGTAAACCGCTCAGCTGACTCACCTTCTTTCTACCGAAGCCTTACCTCACGCACATGACTGGCGGGCAGGCGCGGCCCTACATTC
>JBKPMA010000318.1:0-7713 GCA_046731935.1 Acidobacteriota bacterium | reverse complement strand
CACGAAACCCACGCTGGCGCACCGGATACACGTTGACGCCGGCTCGTACTTCCCAGGGATCGCCGTACTGCCCATAGATCCCCGAGTTTCCGAAGTAGGCCTGGACCAGCTTCGGCGCGAGCATCGCGGACGCCTGTATCTGATAGCCGTGATCGGTGATCTCGGGAATGCTGCTGACGTTCGTGCCCTGGTAGTCGTTCAACCAACGCCAGTAGTACTCGGCTTCGAACGACAGGCCTTTGTATTTCAGGCCGCCGTCCACGCTCGACATCCGGTACTTGACCTTGTTGACCGTGATGCCGTCACCGAACAGATTCGGCGTGAAGATGGCGCTGCCGTCGGTGAGACGGATTTGCGTGTTCTCGATGCTATCGGTCCCCGGCTGACTCTGCTTGTCTTCCGTGCTCGACGTGTAGTGGATCGCGAGCCGCGTCGCGAGATTCTCGTGCGTGTCGAAGTCCCCGAACGTCCCGTACAGGCCGAACTCACCCGTCGTCGGCAGCCACTGCACCATGTACGACTGCGTGTCGAACCGGTTGTCGAGTTGTGAGGCGCTCACACCGAGCGTGCTCAGGTTGTTGGCGAGCATCGCCATGTACTTGAACTTCGTCGCGAACTCACCCTTGAGCCAGAATCCGGTGGTGTAGGAGCCGCGGAAGAACTCGTCGGCGATCAGGCGGTCGTCCACGCCGAGCCAGTACGGAAACTGGCCTTCAGTACTGCGGACGGCGGGCAGACTCGTGATGCCGGCGCCGAACGTGACGGCCCGGTTGAAGACGTAACTGATGTTCCCGCCACCGACGACCTGTGCGGGATCGCCTTGAGACGTATTGGCGGACCACACATACAGGTAGTAGCGGAACTTCGGTGTCAGGAACCAGCCGTTGAACGGCAGGAAGAACTTCTGCAGCTGCGCGTCCTGGCGCCGTTGCACCGTCTTCACGTTGCCGAACGAGTCCGTATAGGTCTCGTCGATGCCCAGTTGATTGAGATAGCGCGCGTAGCTGAACAGGCGGACATACATCTCGCCCTTGTCCTGTTCGACGATCAGGAAGCCGCCGTTCGGCACGTAGCGGGGCGCCTTCTTCTCCGGCGGCGGAGCAGGTGCCGCAACCGTGTTCGGCCCGACCAGGAAATCCGCAGAGCACCCGTCCGCGACCCAGACGCCCGTGTCGTCGTATCCCCAGGTCTTGCCGAGCAGACACGCCGCGTCGCCATAGGAGCGGGCGAGCACGACGCCGCGTGAGGTGTCGGCAGCGCACTCCTGGCGATCGCCGATTTTTGACACGCACGTGATCGTGACCGCTGCGCGCGGCTGCGGTGGCGCGGGTGCCGCCTGCTCCTGCGTCCCCTGGGCGTGCGCACCCACACCGCCGAGCAGCCAGATCGCGTACACACCACACACAACTGACAGACGCTGACGCACGCAGACTCCTCGATAGCGACCAGGGATCGGGATCCGGCGCCGACCGCCGGAGCGGCGCACGCTTCCCTCGCGGCTGGTAGTTGAGCAGCATCGATGCCACGCACAGGATGTGCCGATTCCTGTCTTAACCTGTTGCTGCGCCTGGCGTTATGTGGCACACGCCGTCCGTCGCACGCGTGACGGCGCTCCGGGCGTTCGAACCGCCTCCGAAATGCTGGAGGGCCGCAGAGAACGGGACCTGCGGCCCTGTGCGGGAGAGAGGGAACAGCGTCGGAAGGAAGTGGATGCTTCCTACGGGTGAGTCACTGCCTCGGCCGAGCCAGCCCCAGTTTGGCCATCCGCCCTTCGAGCGTCGTCGGTTTGAGACCAAGACGCTCGGCGGCGCCGCGTCGTCCGCGCACGCGCCAATTGGTGGCGTCGAGTGTCGCCCGGATGTGCTCGACCTCGAGATCGCGCAATGTCAGCGAACTGGTCGGCCGAGGGGTGGCTGTCAGCGGCTGTGGAACCGGCACTCTCAGCTGCGGTCCTGTCGCGACGATCACGGCGCGCTCGATCACGTTGCGCAGCTCGCGCACGTTGCCAGGCCATGCATAGCGTTCGAGCTGCTCGATCGACGACTTGTCGATGGAGTCGATCTTCCGTCCGAACGATTTCGAGAATTCGTCCACGAACTCCCATGCGAGGGCGTGAATGTCCTCGACGCGCTCGCGCAGCGGCGGCACGGTGATCGGGAAGACGTTGAGGCGATAGTACAGATCCTCCCGGAACAGCTTGTCCGTCACCGCTTTATCGAGGTTCCGGTTCGTCGCCGCGATGATGCGGACGTCCACCTTGATGCTTTGCGTGCTGCCAAGCCGCTCGATCACGCGTTCCTGCAGAACGCGCAGCAGCTTGACCTGCACCTCCGTCGACAGCTCCCCGATCTCGTCGAGGAAGATCGTGGAGCCTTGCGCGGCCTCGAAGCGCCCGATCTGCCGCGTGAGGGCTCCCGTGTACGCGCCGCGCTCGCGGCCGAACAGCTCGCTCTCGATGAGGGCCGTGGGGATCGCGCCGCAGCTGACCCGAATCATCGGCCGCATATGGCGCGGACTGCTGTCGTGAATCGCCTGTGCGATGACTTCCTTGCCGACGCCCGTCTCGCCGAGCAACAGCACCGTGGCTGGCGTCGGCGCCACCTGCTCGACTTGCGCGAGCACCTGCTGGATGGCCGTGCCATCCGACACGAGCGGACGTGGCAAGCGCACTGCCCGTGCTGCGGGGCGGGAGGAGCCGCGTTCCTCGGCAAGGCGGTCGCGAAGCTGGCGAATCTCAGCGTGCGCGGCCTCGAGTGCCGACGCCCCCACCTGCCGCGCAAGGAGCTGCGCGCCCAGGGCGCCGATGACCTGCAGCTGATGCAGCAGTTCCGCACTCCACTCCCGCTCGCAGCCTGAGGATCCCACCGCCAGCGCACCGGCCATCGTGGGCGTGATGACGATCGGGACGACGGCCAGCGACCTCAAGCCGAGACTCGAGAGCTCCGCACGATCGACGTCCGACAGCTCGTCAAGACGCGCGAAGGACGCCGGCCGATCGGCCGTCAGTGCGGACGTCACGAAGGTGGTCGTCGCTGTGTCGAGGAGGGCCAGATCCGCCGCCGCCACATCGCTGTTCCACCGCAACGAAGATAGCCCGTCACCTGCTTCGGACGTGCGCCACCACAGGGCGGCGTGATCCATGGACAGCGCCGTGGCGATGCGATTGAGACCTACGATGATCGCGTCGTCGATCGAATCTGCCTGGACCGTTGACCAGGCCGCGGCGAGCTCCGAAACCAGCTGATAACCGGCCGGATCCGGGTCGGACTTGCGGATGAGACGCTCGCGGGATTGCTCGTCGCGTCGAACGAACAAACAGGTCTTGCGAGGCAGAGGCGGCCGCGATCGTGGAGCGACGGACTCATCGGATGTGAAGTCTTGGCTGCGTTGAAACATGTGTTGCCTCGAGATGGAGCGGTGTACCGCCAGAAGCCCACTCAATCAAACAGGTCGAAGCCGACACACCCACCACGTCAGGGATAGGCAGGCGCCCCTCAGGCGCTAACCTATTCCCTGGGGGATTCTCCCGATACTGTCTAAACTGACAGGTACGCAGCAGGAAGAGTGACAGACGGCCGACACCCTCGTACTATTGAGCGGCACTCATGAGATGGCTGAGCTTCGCCATCGGACTCGTACTTTTTTCGATCCCCTCTTCAGCTCTCGGGCAGGCCGCTATTGCTGGTGCTGTGAGGAACGGGAATGGAGAGCCGATCCCCGGCGTCCTGGTGTCTGCCGCAAGCCCCTCACTGATTGAGAAGAGCCGTACAGCAATCACGGACGGCGCTGGCCGCTACCGCATCGAAGATCTCCGCCCGGGCACCTACACCGTGACCTTCAGTCTGGCCGGGTGGACATCGGAGGGGATGGACGGGGTCGTGCTCACAGGCTCCTTCACCGCGACGCTTGATGCGCAGCTGACCGTCGGGACTGCCGCGGAGACGATCATCGTGTCCGGCGCATCACTGATCGTTGACGTGCAGAACGCCGGACGTCAGGTGACGCTTACCGGCGACCTGGTAAGACGACTTCCGACCGCCTACAGCTACGGCGCGCTTCTCGGCCTCGTGCCTGGCGTCGTCACCAATACCAACGATGTTGTGACGGGCACGGCCACGACCTCGTTTCCGATTCATGGCGGACGCACGAACGAAGGCCGCCTGATGCTGGACGGGTTGACCGTCGGCAGCCCGCCAAACGGCAATTCCGCCGCGAGCTACGTCGTGGATGGGGGCCTGAGCGACGAAGTCACGTTCGCAACGACCGACGGGCTGGGCGAGAACGAAACCGGCGGTCTGGTCATGAACATCGTGGCCAAGAGCGGCGGGAATTCACGCCACGGATCCTTCTTCGCCAGCGGATCCGGCAAACACTTTCAATCCGACAATTTGACACCCGAGCTGCGGGCTCAGGGCGCCTCGGCGGCGACGCCGCTCTCGAAGGTATACGACCTGACCGGCACGTTCGGTGGACCGCTCGTACGCGATCGGCTCTGGTATTTCCTCAAGGGTCACGTCGGCGGCAGCACGAAAGACAGCAGCAGCGTGTACTACAACCTGAACGCCGGTGATCCGGCCGCGTGGCTGTACGCGCCGGATCCCACGCGACGGGAATACTCAGACCGGACGTTCGAGGATGCGAGCGCGCGCGTCACCTGGCGCCTCACACCGCATCAGACGATCAGCGGCCTCTGGGACGCGCAGGCCCTCTGCCGAACGTGCACCGGCGCGACCCCCGGACTCTCCGAGCCGCAGCGCATTTCGCCCGAGGCTGTGGGTGTGCTCGGTCGGCCATTGCACGTCACGCAGGTCACGTGGTCTGCCCCAATGACGAACCGCCTTCTGTTCGAGGCCGGCTATGGCGGCACCTACTTCGGTGTCGGCAACTTCGAACGTTCGCCGAACCCCACGCGCGACCTGATCCGGGTCGTCGAGCAGTGCGCGAGCGGGTGTGCGTCGAACGGCGGCATCCCCGGGCTGGCGTATCGGTCGCAGGACTTCAGCGTCGCCCACGCCGGATCGTATTTCTGGAAGGGATCGGTCTCGTACGTGACGGGCAGTCACAGTCTGAAGGTCGGCTATCAGCACACGCTGATGACCGACGACCGTACGTGGATGACGAACGATCAGAGCCTGACGTACCGGTTCAACAACGGCGTGCCGAACCAGTTGACCGAATCCATCACGCCATGGGTGAACGACGCGCGAGCCGCGTGGGACGGCGTGTTCGTGCAGGATCAATGGACGCGCAACCGTCTGACGGTGCAGGCCGCTCTGCGCTTCGATCGGTCGTACAGCTGGTTCCCCGCGCAGCAGGAGGGGCCATCGAAGTTCCTTCCAACGCCGATTGTGATACCCGAGACGCGCGGCGTCGACAGCTACAAAGACATCACACCGCGGTTCGGCGCAACCTACGACCTGGTCGGCGGGCGCACGGTCGTCAAGGTGACGCTCGGCAAGTACCTGGAAGGTGCCGGAGTCACGGGCAACTACGCGAACACCAACCCCACGTTGCGGCTGCCGCAGACGACATCGGTGTTCGGTACGGCCGGGGTGACGCGGGCGTGGACCGACGCGAATCACAACCTCACGCCGGACTGCGATCTGCTGAATCCATCGGCACAGGACCTGCGCACGAGCGGCGGCGACATGTGCGGCGCTATGTCGAATACGAACTTCGGCAGGAACGTGCTGACCAACAACTTCGATCGGGCGCTCCTGAACGGATGGGGAGTACGCCCGTCGGACTGGACGCTCGGCGTCACGATGCAACAGAAGCTTGGCAGCGCCTCGGTCGTCGACGTGACGTACATCCGGCGCTGGTTCCATGGCTTCTCGGTCGCGGACAATCTTTCGCTGCAGCCGTCGGACTTCACTCCATTCAGCATCACGGCGCCGCTCGATCCGCGCCTGCCTGGCGGCGGCGGCTACGTCATCAGCGGACTCTACGATGTGGTTCCCGAGAAGGTCGGGCAGGTCAGCAACCTCATTGCGGACTCGGGCAAGTACGGCGCCTGGACGCAGAGCTTCAACGGTCTCGACATCGCGCTGAATGCGCGGATCGGGACGGCCTTCACGTTCATCGGCGGCGCGAGCGTGGGTCAGACGAGTGCGGACAGCTGCGACATCCGCGCGCGTCTGCCGGAGCTCTCGACGGCGGTGACCGGCACCAGCCCGTTCGGAGCCGGCCTCGCGACATCGACCGTGAGTCCGCTGAGCCCATACTGTCACGCGGCGTATGGCCTTCTCGCCCAGTTCCGAGGCCTGTCCACCTACATGGTTCCAGCCCTGGGGATCCAGCTGTCCGCAACCGTCCAGAGCAAGCCGGGAGCCATGCTGGCGGCCAACTATGCCGCTCCGAATGCAGTCGTCGCGCCGTCCCTGGGCCGCCCGCTGTCGGGCAATGCGGCCAACGCCACGATCAACCTGATCGCGCCCGGCACGCGGTACGGCGACCGAATCAACGACGTGGACCTCCGCTTGGGCAAGACGATCCGCGTGGCTGGTGCGCGCACGCTTCTCGCGCTCGACGTCTTTAACGCGTTGAACTCGAGCGCGGTGCTGACGTACGACAGCACGTACGTGCCCGGTGGCGCATGGCTGCAGCCGATGACCATCCTGACCCCGCGGTTTTTCAAGCTGACCGCACAGATCGACTTCTAGGCCCGCATGCGACCACGCACACATCGTCGGTTCGCGAACGGGTTCCTGTTGACCGTGCTGATGGCGGTGGTGCTCAGCTCGATCGTGCCTGTTGAGGCGGCCGAGCATCAGACGCGCGTACTGGTCCTCTATTCGACCAGACGCGACGCGCAGATCGTCACGATCGGCGAGCGGGAGTTCCCGCGCCTGCTCGAGGAGGGCATCGACGGAGGCGTGGACTACTACTCCGAGTACATCGACCGCGCCAGGTTCCCCGACCCTGTCTACCGCACCGCGCTGTACGACTTCATGCGCCAGAAGTACCAGGGCGTCCACTTCAGCCTGATCATCGCCTTGAACGATCTCGCGCTCGAGTTCGTCACCAGCAACCGCGACGACTTGTTCATCAACGTGCCGGTGGTCTTCTATTCGAGCAGGTCGTCGCCCGTCGCGGTCAGCGGTGCGACCGGCATTGCGGCGCCGCAGGACTACCGCGGGACCATCGAGCTGGCGACCGCTCTCCAGCCTGACGTTACGCGCGTGTTCGTGGTGACCGGCGCTGGCCCTGACGACGTGTCGGTCGAACGGCTGGCGCGCGCGCAGTTCCGCTCGTTCGAGCCACGACTGACGTTCGAGTATCTGACGGGACTGCCATCGAAGGATCTCGAAGCACGGCTGGCATCGTTGCCCTCGCACTCAATCGTCTATTACCTCCTCGTGGATCGCGATGGCAATGGACGCTACTTCCATCCGCTCGAATATCTCGACCGGGTCACGGCGGCCGCCAACGCCCCTGTGTACTGTTGGGTCGATTCGGCTATGGACCATGGCATCGTGGGCGGGAGCCTCAAGAATCAAACGGCCCAGGTCGAAGCGCTTGGCGCGCTTGCCGTGCGAGTGCTGCGTGGTGAGCGGGTCGAGACGATACCCGTCTCCCACGTGGACCTGAGTACCACGCAGGTCGACTGGCGTCAGATTCGGCGCTGGGGCATCAGCGAATCACGCATTCCGCCAGGCACGGCGATTCGCTTCCGCGAACCGTCCCTCTGGGATCGCTATTCCGCCTACATCG
>JBKPMA010000317.1:0-6085 GCA_046731935.1 Acidobacteriota bacterium | reverse complement strand
CCGTGACGAAGACGATGTCCTTGTTGGCATCGGCGTCCGCCTGACTCTGCAGGCCCCACGCGCGTGCCACCCAGACGTGCGCCTCTTTCACTTTCCCAATCGCGCCCGATTGCACGAGCTCGACGACGCGACGGTAGTTGTCTTCGGCGTGGATCTGCGTGCCCATCTGGGTGGCGACGCCCGCCTTGGCCGCAGCTTCGCGGATGATCCGCGCTTCGGAGACGTTGTAGCTGAGCGGCTTCTCGCAGTAGACATGCTTTTTGAGCTGCAGCGCGGGCAGCGTGGCGAAGGCGTGGGTGTGTTCAGCGGTGCTGACGACAACCGCGTCGAACTCGCTCGCGTGGTCGTACAGCTTTCTGAAGTCCACTTCTTTTCGCGCGTTCGGATGCTTGGCCGCGACCTTGTCGAGCGTCACGCGATTCACGTCGCAGATCGCAACGATTTGCTCGCCCGACACGCTCTCGAGATTGTCAGCGCCGCGGCCGCCGCACCCGATGACAGCGATTCGCAGCTTGTTGTCGCCGAGCTGACCGCGAAGGATAGCCGGAGCCGAGGTCCAAAGAGCCGTTGCTGCGGCCGTGGTCGTACGAAGAAAAGTGCGGCGTGAGGGACGAATGGGCGTGGACATGGCGCATACGATATGGCGCCCCGCCCGGCGACACAAGAGGTAGTCAGCGCGGACCGATCAGGGTGAATCGGATTGGGCGGCGGAAATGGAATCCCAGGCGATCGTACAGCCGCTTCGCGGGATTGTCGGTCATCACGTGGAGCATGGGCGTGACGCCCTGGCGCCAGAGATCGGCGGCAAGAATCGTAATCAGCGCCGCCGCGTACCCGCGTCCGCGGAAGGCGGGGTCGGTGCAGACGGCGCTGAGCTCCGTAAAGCCTGCTGGACGAAGACGCTGGCCTGCCATCGCCGCCAGCCGTCCATCGTGGGTGCGGATGCCGATGTAACGCCCCATCCGGATCGTGTCTTCGAGGAAAGGGCCGGGCTGTGTCGCGGCCGTCAACGCGAGCATGTCCGGCACGTCGCTGCGATCCAGCTCGCGAATATCGATAGACGCTGGCTCCGCGACGACCGAGCACACCATCTGATCCAACCAGAACGTGCGATGCGTCTGCCACGTATCGGGCACGTTCACGAGATCGGACGTGAATAGCGCAACGCGTTCGTCAGCTCCCACGATATGCGACAGGTCCTCGAACGCTGACGCGTCAGCAGCCTCCATCGCCGCGAACGCCGACACCGTCGGCGGATAGCGGCGCGCGCGTCCATGGGCGATCGCCATCGACGCGTGTCCGGAAGTCAGCGCAGACCAGATGGGGTTGTCGAGCTCAGCAGGATCGGGCGGCACAAACGACATCTAAACTATCAATCTATTTTGTCTCGAACCCAGCTCAGCACTAGCACGAATTCTCGCTGCTTGGTCCACCTTCCGCATTGAATGTCCGCAATCCGCGTTGCATTCCCGCATTCCGCATTCCGCCGGATTCCGCAATCCGCATTCCGCAATCCGCAATGAATTCCGCACTCCGCATTCCGAACTCCGCATTAGTATTTGTCGTCCTCCAAAAACGTCATGGCGACTTCTGAAGCAGCGGCGTATGCACTGAAGCGTCTGCGAACACCGAACGCTGGCGGCCTGGAGAGTACGGGGCGCGCGCTCGATCTCACTGACGCCCGCATCAAGACTTCTCTCGAGCTCGCCCGCGATCGATTCAGGCGCATCGCCAAACGAACCACCAAGAGCGGCAAGCTGACCGCCGCGCAGAAGCAGGTGCTCGCCGACGCCGACGACGCGCTGCGCGCACTCGCGCAGGAGGGAGACCAGGCCAAGATCACCGATCGCCAGCTCTCCGGCCTCGAGGCGATCATTGTTCCCGACGGCACACGTCCCTCGTTGTTCGTTCAGGATGACGATGTCGATCCGAGTGTGGAAGACGCAGGAACGTGGCAGCTGCCAATTGCGGGGATGCGTCTTGCGATTGGCGACGTCGCGCGCTCTGTGGGACGCATCAACATCGGCCAGGGCACCATGGACTACCAGGGAACCGGCTGGGTCGTCGCCAGCGGATTGATCCTGACCAACCGTCACGTGCTCGAAGCGCTCGTCGGAGGTCCGGATCCCGATAAGCACGGCAACTGGGATCTTCCGAAGCACGTGACGATTGATTTCGCAGCGGAGTTCCAGCGGAAGCGCCGGCGAGAATTCAAGATCACCGGCGTTGCGTTCGCGAGTCCGGACAAGATCAACAAGATCCTGAAGACGTCGAATCTCGACGTGGCCCTCCTCAAAGTGGAGACGAACAACGGCCACGAGGATCTGCCGCCGCCTGTGCGGCTGTCACGCACGCTCGATGCGGTCGCCGCGTCGCGTGAGGTGTATGTCATCGGATATCCCGCGAAGCCCATCGACGAGACCGGCGAGGTGCTGAAAAAGGTGTTCCGCGACGAGTACTTCGTCAAGCGTTTCGCTCCGGGCTTTGTGGGGCAGGATCCGGACACCGTGCAGGACCAGGGACATCATCGCGTGTTCACGCACGATGCCTCCACACTGGGCGGCAACTCCGGATCGTGCGTGGTCGAGTTCCGGGTGCAGGGCCAGTCGGTCGTGGGCCTCCATTTCGGTGGATTCAAGCGGCAGGAGAACTACGCACATTCGATCGCGCGAATCGAAGACGTGCTGGCAGCGCACGGCGCGACGCTGCAGGACGGCTGACATGGCCGTGAGCCGGCGAAGGACCGCGTCGAAACCCGCCGCCGGAGCGAAGACGGCGCCGCGTGGCGTCCGCTCCAGCAGGCGCCGGTCGGGAGCTGCGGACAACGTACTGAACCGCGACGATGCGATCGCCCTCGCTCAGTCCATCTCGGGGTCGCGCGACCAGTTCGCAGCTGCGTTTCTTCAGGCACAGCGCGGCCGCTCAGGCCGGGTTGAGTTCGAGGCCGTGGCGACATCGATGGACGGAATCGCCGCGTTCGCTAGAGCGTTTCTTCGTGCCGCGGAGTTGGGCTGGCTCGATCAACTGTGCATCAATTGCATCAAGGCGCTCATCGTCGACGATGACTTCCGTGAGATCGCGCAGCCGTTGATGTCCGACCGCCATACCATCGCATCCCTGCAACGGGTCGTCGACCCTGCCCGGGGCACCCGCAATCAGGCCTATTACGACCGTATGCCCGAAGTATTCCGGCAGGTGTGTCAGGTCGAGATTGATGGCCAGGCGATCGGTACCGGATTCCTGATCCGCCCCGACCTCGTGATGACCGCGCATCACGTCGTTCGGCCGCTGTTGTCGAACGACAACAGCGAGCGCGCTGGCAGCGCCCCCAGGCTACGCGTCAGATTCGACTATTCGAGCCGTGCGGGAAATGGTCAGCTGGATGTCCTCGATCCCGGCTTCACGTGTCCAGCCGCGGATCCGTGGTTGGTCGCAACCAGTCCGTGCACCGACGACGAACTCTTCAACAGGCTGCCGAAGAACAGGGAGCTGCTGAATAACTTCTGGGACTTCGCCGTCATTCGGCTGGCTGAGACGCCGGGCATGCGGTACGGGCTCGCGATTGTCGACCGCACCGTGCGTCCGGGCCACCGACTCACGATTCTGCAGCATGCGGCGCGGCGCCCCGTAGAAACCGATCAGGGCCCGGTTCGAGGGTTCCTGGGCAGCGGCGGGTTTCGAGTCGTGCACGGACTCAACACCGACGAGGGTGCCTCAGGCAGTCCGTGTCTGAACGACCGATTCGAGGTCGTCTGTCTGCATCAGGCACAGATGCCGGATGAGGCGAGGCGAAGGCCTGCCAGGCCCGCCGATGGCGGTGACAAAGCCAATCGCGCCGTGCCGATGAAGCGGATTCTGGCCATGTGGGATCCCGCCAAGGCCGCTCAAGCGCCGACATCGCTGCGCCGACTGGTCACCGTGGATACCGCCACGGTTCCGCAGCATCCGGTGTTCGGGCGATACAACCTGCAGGCGTGGATCGAACGCGCGTCGGCCAGTCGCACAGACGACAACTACAACCGTTTCTTGACCGTGGCAGGCCCATCGGGATCCGGCAAGAGCTTCACGCTCGACATCCTCAAAGCGATGTTGAACCTGGCGGATCACTGCGTCCTCGCCTGCAAAGCGAGCGACTGGACGAGTGAAACCACCGCCACCGGCCTCGTCGAGAAGTATTTTCTCTCGCCCATGAAAGCGACCGCCGAACTGCCACCCATAGAACAAGTGAACACGTCCGACAACGCGTGGCTCAATTACCACTTCGTGGGACCAGCGCTGAACGCGATCGAGCAGGCACGCAAGGGCCGTACAGTCTGGCTCGTCATCGATGACCTCGATCGCGTCGTGCTGCCCGATCAGGGACAAGTCAGAAAACTGCTCGACCTGTTGTACGCGAGGGCGCCGCAGACGCCGTGGCTGCGATTCGTGCTCCTTGGTCTCGAGGCTGTGCCGGTGCCCGGCACGCTCCAGTACACCGAGCGCGATTTCCCGGGTCCTCGATCCGAAGCGGAACTTGCGGTCGACGTGACGGAATACCTCGCACGCCGCTTCGAGACCCACAACATTCAGATCGATCGCGGCGTGGTCGCGGCCAGTGCCGCAACGGTCGTCAAACTGGCGATTGGTCAAAACGCGGCGAATATTTCTGCCGATCCCGAGATGCTGGAGCGGCTCGTCGACGGCGTGATGGCGTTCGAACGGACGTGTGGATTGCGGCCGAAAACGCCATGATCAGCCGAGCCTCGTCACAGGTGTCCGCCGACATCGCTGCCGCCCTGACCGACCTGGGCGCCAGAGTGCTCGAGCTCCGGCCGGATCTGCGTGAGACGACTGCAGCCCCGCCCGCCGCGGCGCGTCTACAGGACGACTCCGCCAGCGTCTTAGCGGCCGTCCGCCAGCGAGCGGCCGTGATCGGATGGTTCAAGCCCGCGCAGCTCCTCGAGACGGTTCCGCGTCCCCAGCGAGAGCGGGTGCTGACGGCCCTCGTGAACGCGTGCGACGTGCAGGCGCGCGGTCGAGACCGGGTCTGGCGCCTGAGCCTGCAAACACGCCGCGATGAACTGCAGGTGCTGGCCGATGACCGCACCCTGCGTGCGCGCGTGCTGCGCGAGGCAAAACCGCTCGCGCGCGATCTCGAATCGCGTTGGCTGCAGCAGGTGATTGGCGGCAGGGCGATCAATCCGAAACGCGTCAAGCGCGACGAGATGCCGTCGCTGCTGCAGGTCGGCGAGTGGACCGAGCGGATCTTCTCAGCGGCCCCAAAGACCTCAGATGTTCGCGGACGGCTGGCGCAGCACGCCATCGAAGACAGCCTCCGGCTGCTCTTGCATCGTTTTCACGGTCGCGAAACGGAGCTCGCGCGCTTGCGGAAGTTCGTCGGCCGCAGCTCGACGACTGGATCCGCGCAGATCTTCGGGATCAGCGGAATTGGCGGAAGCGGTAAGTCCACCCTGCTGGCGAGATTCATCGATGCGCAGCTCAAGAATCCCGTGCACAGGCGCGGCATCGTCCTGATTGACTTCGATCGTGCGCGGTTCTGGTCGGGCGATCCCATCGCGCTCACGTTCGAGCTGACGCGCCAGATTGCCGCGTGGTTTCCGGAGCTGTCGGAACCGCTGACCGAGCTGCGGAACAACGTGCGCCGCAATCTCGTCTCGAGCGGATTCGTCGACGTGAACCAGGCCGCGACGTCTGGCACCGAAGCCATCGTCCGGGCGACGAAGGAAGTCAACCATCTGCTCGGCGGGATCCTCAAGCACGGACGCATCGGCGGAAGGGGGATGCGGCCTCTCATCGTCATTCTCGACACGTTCGAGCTCCTGCAGGGGACGCGCGGCGATTCGGCGCAGGGCGGCGGTGTGCGCGGGGTCGAAGCGGTTCTCGCGTGGGCCGACGAGCTCGTCGCCACCGCAGGCCTCGACCAGCTGAAGGTGATCGTTGCCGGACGCGCGCCGATCGCCGAGGATCCGACGTTCGGTCCGCGCATCGACGCCGAGCGTGAAATCCGTCTGACCGGGCTGGACAAAGACGCATCCAAAGCCGTGCTCCGCGATCACGGCGTCAGCGCCACTGATACGTCTATCAT
>JBKPMA010000316.1:0-6437 GCA_046731935.1 Acidobacteriota bacterium | reverse complement strand
CGCCGGGTATACCGACGTATCCAGGATGTGGTTCCGATGGACGTTCTCGATCAGACCGAAGGCGACGGACCATCCAGCGGCGCCCCGTGCGCCAATCATCGAGACTTCGCGCTCGAACGGGATGAACTGCTCGAGGATCGCGTCCTGCTGTGACATTGCAGCCCAGGCCGTGTCCGCTTCCTCATGCGAGCGCACGCGGTACTGCCCTTTGCCGTCGTATCCGAAGCTCGCGGTTTTGAGAATTGCGTTGCTGGCAAACCGATCGACCGCCGTGGCGAGGTCCGCCTTGGTACGGACGTCGGCAAATGGCGTCACCGGGAACCCGTGTCGGACGAGAAAGCTCTTCTCGCGGGCGCGCTGCTGCGTCACGTGCAGGATGTGGCCGTCCGGCCGCACGTGCGCGTGTTCGGCCGCGGCCTCGGCCGTGGCCGACGGCACGTTCTCGAACTCGAATGTGACGACATCCACCTGCTTCGCGAATGCGCGAACCGCGTCGAGATCGTCATACGACGCGACCACCTCGACGTCCGCGATCTGGCCGGTGGGGGAGTCCTGGTCTGGTGAGAGCGTGCGGATGCGGTACCCCATCTCGCGCGCCGCAATGGCCAGCATGCGGCCAAGCTGGCCGCTGCCGAGCACGCCAATCGTGGCGCCCGGCACAATCACAGCCGATCGAGTCACGGGAGTGAGTCCTGGCGGACCTGACGTTCCTGCTCGGCGCGGAACGCCTTCAAACGATCATGGAGTGCAGAGTCGTGTGTGGCGAGGATGCTGATCGCGAGCAGAGCCGCGTTTGCAGCGCCGGACTGGCCGATGGCCAGCGTGCCGACCGGAACACCACGCGGCATCTGCACGATCGAGAGCAGCGAGTCCACACCGTGGAGCGTGCGGCTCTCGATCGGTACGCCGAGCACGGGCAGCGTCGTGTGTGCCGCGACCATCCCTGGCAGATGTGCGGCTCCGCCCGCGGCGGCGATGATGATCTGAATGCCGTTGGCCTCCGCTGTTTGCGCGTACTCGGCCATGTAGCCCGGAGTGCGGTGCGCGGAGACGACGCGGCACTCGTGCGGCACGCCAAACGTCGTCAACACCTCGTCGGCGTGGCGCATCGTCTCCCAGTCCGACTTGCTGCCCATGATGACTGCCACGAGCGGGCGGGCCTCGGTCATGGCTGGATCATACGTCAGGTGCACGAGCCGGTTCCGGCTGCACGGGCGCGGCTGTCGCAAGGCTGACCAGCATGCCGACCGCCGTCACCACGGACACTCCGACGACGTTGTGCCAGAGAAACGAGATCGCAGGGTAGCGGAACGCGACGAACGCGACGGCGCTCATGCCCGCGATCAAGCCTGCGAAGGCCCCCGTCCCGGTGGCGCGCCGTGTTCCGATCGCCAGCACGAAGACGCCGAGCAGCGATCCGTAGAAAAAGGACCCAAACCGGTTCACGACCTCGATCAGCGATCCGAGCGTGGTCGCGTATATGGCGACCACGCAGGCGACAAGGCCCCAGAGACCGGTCGCGATGCGAGAGACTTTGAGGTAGTGTGCTTCGGTCGCATCCGTCTTCAGGTGGCGCCGGTAGAAGTCGATCACGGTGGCGGTAGAGAGGGAATTCAGCTCCGCGGCGCTCGCCGACATGGCGGCCGCAAAGATGGCTGCGATCAACAGGCCCACGAGACCCGGCGGCAGGTGCGTGATGATGAAAGTGGGGAAGACATAGTTCACGTCGTTGTATCGCCCGCCAGCGGTATGGCCTTCGGCAAATTTCAGGGCGTCCGCACGAACGGCGTCAGCCGCACGAACCGCGTCCTTGAACGCCGATACGGAATGCTCCACGCGGACGGGATCGTTCGAGGCCCGCGCCTCAACCGCGGCGCGCGCCGCGGAGGTCCGCTGATCGAGCGTGGCGCCATATCGCCGCTCGAGCGATAGATACTCGTTTGCAGCTGGACTCGACCGCAGCTCGGCATCCACTTTGGGATTGAAGAGCATCGGCGGCCGCGCGAACAGATAGAACGCGAACACCAGCACGCCAGTCATCAGAATCACGGCCTGCAACGGAATCTTCACGTAGGCGCTCATCATCAGGGACTGGCGCCCTTCGTCGACGGACCGCGCCGTGAGATAGCGCTGCACCTGGCTCTGGTCGCAGCCGAAGTACGACAGCATGAGGAAGAGCCCGCCCAACATCCCGGACCAGAACGTATACGTCTCTGTCAGCGTGAAGCGAAAGTCGAGCGCCTGGAGCCGGCCGGTCGCGCCCGCAAGGTGCAGCGCATCGATGACCCCGACGTCTTTCGGGAGGCCGAGCACCAGCATGACGACTGCCGCCGTGACACCCGAGACGATCACGGCCATCTGTTTCACGTCCGTCCACGTCACTGCCTGCACACCGCCGAGCATCGTGTAGAGGGCGGTCGGCAGGCCGATGGCCAGCACCGTCAGCGTGAGATTCCAGTCGAGGATGATCGACAGAATCACTGCCGGAGCCGCGACGATCACGCCGCACGACAGACCGCGCGAGGTCAGGAACAGAAGGCTCGTCAGCGCGCGCGTCTTCGCATCGAACCGTCGCTCCAGATACTCGTACGCGGTGTAGACGTTGGCACGATAGAAGAACGGCACCACCGTGACCGACAGGATCAGCATGGCCACAGGCAAGCCGAAGTAGAACTGCACGAACCGGAGGCCGTCCCGGTACCCTTGCCCTGTCGTACCGACGAGGGTAATGGCGGAAAGCTGCGTGGCCATGACCGACAGACCGACAGCCCACCACGGCAGATTCCGATTGGCGAGGAAGTACCCTTCGACCTTGTCGCTGCCTTCGGTGCGGCGAAGGCCGTCGCCCACGACCCAGACGAGGTACGCCGCGACGACCGTCCAATCGAGCCAGTGCACGGGTCAGCTCCCGAACGCGCGCCCGAGCAGCCAGAGTCCGGCCACGACGAGCACTTCGATGGCGATGACGCGCACGGCTGTTGCGCGCATGGACCGTTCCGGAGCCGTCGAACCGCCTGTCGTCATTCGTCAGTCTGCCTTCGTCATTTGCCGGGATCGGGCTCAGAGCGCTGCGCTGCGTTCGGCGAGCAGCCGTTCGGCAGCCGCCAGCGCACCGCGCCGTTCGGTGTACCACTGGCGATCGGTGTCCAGACGCGCGCGCGATGCCTCGAGTGCGAACGATGTCTGTTCCGGTGCGGGTCCGCCAGGCGTCCGCCGCACGGCCACGAAGTAGCGCGGACTCAGAATCTCTTCCAGCCGCTCCGGCGTGTAGACGATCCGGCGTCCGAGCAGCTCAAACGCGACCGCCGCGAGCGTTTCGTTGGCCTTCGCGTCCGGGTGCTCGCTGCGGATCCTGAGCAGGCGCGTCGTAATCGCATGCGCGGTCCTGAAGGGGAGTCCATGCTCGCGGACCAGGGTGTCCGCCAGTTCCGAGGTCGTGGTACCGCCTTGCCCGGCGCGCGCCTCCAGACGTTCCGCGTCAAACGTCGCGGTCTGCATCGCGGCCGCCACGAGCCGCACGGTCCGCATGGCATCGCGGAACATGCTCCACACGAGCGGCTGCAGGTCGTCCTCCGTGTCCACGATGTCGCCGAACGGCGTGTTGTGGACCGCGATCGCGATGGCCTGCGCCTGTCCGAACGCCTTGCTGCCGATGGCGCGCGCGTGCTCGATCGCGACGGGGTTGCGCTTCTGCGGCATGATGCTGCTCGACTGCACGAACCCGTCCCCGAAGCGGACGTAGTTCACTTCCGCCGTGCCCCAGAGCAGCAGATCCTGTACGAAACGCCCGAGGCCGATCAGTAGCGTCGCCGTCGCATACGCGCTCTCGAGCAGGTAGTCCACGGTGGCAATGCTGCCGTACGTGTTGCCGGTCGGCCCATCGAAGCCGAGCAGCCGGCTCGTGAGATCGCGGTCGATGGGGAAGCCCGTCCCAGTAATCGCGCACGCCCCGAGCGGACTCCTGTTGATCGTGCCGAACGACGCCTGGAGCCGGAGCGTGTCGCGCTCGGCCTGCTCGATCACGGCCAAGAGATAGTGCGCCACGGAGGTGGGCTGGGCCGGCTGCGTATGCGTGTGCGCCGCCATGATCGTGTCGATGTGCCGGCCCGCCACATCGATGAGGCTCGTCCGCAGCGCCAGAGCCGCGTCGATCAACTCGAGCACGAACTCCCGCTGACGCATCCGGTACATCGTCATGTCGATGTCGTTCCGGCTGCGTGCCGTGTGCAGGCGGCCGGCCACGTCGTCGCCGCACGCGGCAATCAGCAGCCGCTCGACATAGAAGAAGAGGTCTTCGTAGGTACCGTCGTAGTCGGCGGAGCGGACCTGTTCGACTGAGAGATTGTCGAGGGCTTCCCGCAGGCGGTGCGCATCCGAGGGCCCCAACAGCCCGACATCGGCAAGCATGACGAGATGCGCCCGGTGGATCGCCAGCAGCGGCGCGAGAAAGAGCGCCTTCGCGTCCTCGAAATTCTCCGTCAGGACGTAGTTGACGTATTCGGGCGCAAACGTCATCGCTGCCCTCCGTCAGTGAGCACCGGCCAGCCAGGCTTGCAAGTGCGAGCGCTGTTCCGCGGTCGCGGCGGGATCCACTTCGAGACGCCACGCACGCTGTGGCTCCGGTCCCAACGTGAGCGTCAGCGTCACGAGCTTGTCGCGCCTCGCGACCAGCAGCGGGACGGTGTCGCCAGGGTGGTAGGCACCGAGCCGCTGATCGAACTGCTCGGCCCGCACACGGAATTCGCCCAAGGCGAGGATCTCGTCGTCTACGCTCACGCCTGCGGCTTCCGCGGCTGTCGCCCGCGGCACATTGGTCACGACAAGGCGTCCATTGTCATTGCGGGTCACGGCTCCGAGCCAGGCCTTGTCCGCGGACGCCTGCGCCGGTTTGAAGCGCAACCCGAACCACTGCAGCGCGGGCGAGTAGTCGAGCTCTTGGGTGGACTCGGTCGCGTGCTGGAACCAGGCCGAGAGATCGCGGCCGGCCACTTCGGATGCCAGGGCTTTCCACTGCGCCGTCGTGTAGCCGGAGGCGCCGGAAAACCGCGCGTACGCCGATCGCATCACGTCGTCGAGGCTCCGGCGATCGCCGGTGGCGCGGCGGATCTCCGCATCCAGCAGAAAGCCAATGACGGAACCCTTCGTGTAGTAGTCCACCGACACGTTGTTCGAGTTGTCATCGGGCCGGTACTGCTTGATCCAAGCGTCGAAGGACGCGAGCTCGACCGACTGCACGAGGCGCCCGGGGGTTGTCTGCAGTTTCTCGATCGCATCGGACAGCGCATCGAGATACTCCGGATCGCTGGCCAAGCTGGCACGGCGGACGAAGAGGTCGCCGTAGTCGTCGGTCAGTCCCTCCGCGATCCACAGGCTGCGTGTGTAGTTCTCGCGATCGTAGTCGAACGGCCCGAGCTCCGCCGGCCGCAGCCGCTTCACGTTCCACGCATGGAAGAACTCGTGCGCCGCGGTCGAGAGCCACTCCAGATAGGGCTTTCGCGATGCCGTCCGCCAGCGGCTCGTCATGAGGACCGTGGACGCCTTGTGCTCGATGGCGCCGTTGCCCTCGCTGATGACGTTGAGGAACAGGTACGCGGGATAGGGGATCGTTCCCCAGAACGTGGTCTCGGTACGGACGATCTGTTCGACATCGCGCGCGGATCTCTGGCCGTCCCACACGCCACCCTCACCGACATTGACGAGCTCGTGACGTACGCCGTCCACACTGAACGGATACACCGCTGGTGTGCCGAGGACGATGGGTGAGTCCACGAGCGTGTCGAAGTCAGGCGCCCGGAACGTGTGCGTGCTGCCTGGGACGACGGGCAGCGCTGTCTTCACATCGGTCCACCCGGCGGGCAGCTCGATCTTCACTTGGTGTGGCCGCGCGGCCGATTCGACCAGCGAGAGGAACGTCGGCGCACCGTTCAGGAGCGCGAACTCGGGGTCGACGTAGTTGGAGCGGACGCCCATCTCGCGGGCGTACACGCGATAGCTAACACGCACCGTCGCCGCTCCGCGTGTCTCGACGCGCCACTTGTTCTTCTCAGTCTTGGTGACCGGGGTTGCCTTGCCGTCGGGAAGCCGCGCAGTGACGGCTTCGACGTTCCGCGAGTACTCACGCACCAAGTACGAGCCGGGCGTCCACACCGCCATACGCAGTTCCAGCTGCGGCTGTGCGGATGTCGGGACATCCATCTCGATGTCCACGTAGTGTGTAGCCGGCGCGGGGAAGCGGAGCGTGTACGAAATGGGCGTCAGCGATCCCGGTGCGGCGTCAGTGGACGCCGACATCACACTTGCGAACGCAAATACGAATACGGACGCGAACACGACATAAGTCTCCAGGCACGCGCGGTGCTCTCACGGAATGTATGCAACCGCATCGATCTCGACGCGAAGGCCTTCTGCCGGCAGCGCAGCCGCCTGCACCGTCGTCC
>JBKPMA010000315.1:0-9039 GCA_046731935.1 Acidobacteriota bacterium | reverse complement strand
CGTTCCAGGCCCTGCTCGAATACCCGAAGGGATTCCTGGTGAGCTACTCGACCAGCTTCGGCAACGACTCGCCCAGCTTCACCCGTTATATGGGCAAGCAGGCGACGCTGCTGAACATCGGTGGCGAAGGCAGTCCGCGGTATCAGGTCGTCGAAGAAAAGGGCGTGCACGAGGACGACGCGCAGGCGTACGAGAAGCGCAAGGTCACCGACCTGTACGCTCCGGGCGAAACGAAGCTGCCAGAGACCGGTATCGGCGACGACGATCTGCACCACATGCAAAACTGGTTCGAGTGCCTGCGGAGCCGTCAGCAGCCGCACGCCACCGTGCACAACGGCTTTGCGCATTCGGTGGCCTGCATGATGGCGGCACAGTCGTATCACGAGGGCCGGCGCCTCTATTGGGACGCGAAGAACGAACAGATCGTCGATCGCGCGCCAGCGGCTCCTGCGACGGCACAGTAACAGGTCGGGCCTTCGGGGTCGGGCGTGTGGGGTCGGGCCGTTTTGGCCCCGACCCCGAAGGCCCGACCGCGGAGGCCCGACCCCTGTTCGCCTCCGCGCAATCCAATCCCATTTCCGAACGCTCACCCGCAATCTGTCCCTGATTTCCGCCCTGTCACACTCGACGGAGCTGGCCCTCGTGTTGCTGTCGTCACACGCCAGAACGGCGCATTCAACGGAGCGCCAGCACTCACGGACAGCCTTATGAGCCGCATCTTTGACGACCTGCGCTACGCCATCCGGAGCCTGCGAAAGGCGCCGCTGTTCACCGCCATTGCCGTCATCTCGATGAGTTTCGGCATTGCCGCGAACACCGCGGTCTTCACGCTGGTAGACCAGGTGATCCTGCGACAGCTCCCGGTCGAACGGCCTGACACGCTCGTGCAGGTGGCCGCTCCGAATACCGAGAGCTACGGCGGCGGCATGGGCGACGGCACCGAGTTGTCGTACGCGATGTACAAGGACCTGCGTGACGGCAATCAGGTCTTCGATGGCATGTTCTGCCGCATGTTCTCGTCCATGCGGGTGGGCTATGCCGGATCGACCGAGCAGGTCAACGGTGAGCTCGTGTCGGGCACGTACTTTCCGCTCCTCGGTGTGAAGCCCGTGATGGGGCGTCTCTTCACAGCAGAGGACGATCGCACGCTGGGCGGCGCGCCGTACGCGGTGCTCTCGTACGGATACTGGAAAGCGCGCTTCGCCGGAGACCCCGCGGTCATCGGGAAGACCGTGCAGATCAACAACTATCCATTCCAGATCATCGGCGTGGTGGACGCGCGGTTCACAGGCATGGACCTCGGCAACCCGCCGCAGGTCTACACGCCGATCATGATGCAGCCGAAGCTCGGACCATCGTGGCTGCAGATCGATGGTCGGCGCTTTCGTTTCGTGCAGCTGTACGCGCGCCTCAAGGACGACGTGACGCCAGAGCGTGCGCAGGCCGGCCTGCAGCCGCTGTATCACGCCATCCTCGAGCGCGAAGCCACTGATTCGGCGTTCAGCGCCGCATCCGCTGAAACGCGGAAGGCATTTCTCGCCGGCAAGATCAGCGTGACCAGCGCGTCGAAGGGACACTCGGGTCTTCGCAGTTACGCGAAGGAGCCACTGCTCATCCTCATGGCGATCGCTGGAGGTGTGCTGCTCATCGTGTGCGCGAACGTGGCGAACCTGCTGATCGCGCGCGGCGCGGCACGTCAGCGCGAACTGGCGCTCCGGCTCGCGGTCGGTGCGGGGCGGATCCAGATCCTGCGGCTGCTGCTCGTGGAGAGTGTGGTGCTCGCGGTCGCCGGGGCCGCTGGCGGCGTCCTGCTGGCAAGCTGGGGCGCCGGTCTCGTGCTCAGCTACTTCACGACACCTGACAGTCCGCTCGCCATCAGCGCGTCGCCGGACGGACGCATTCTGTTCTTCACGTCCGCACTCGCCTTCGCGACCGCGATGCTCGCGGGCCTCGTACCGGCGCTGCGCAGCGCTCGGATCGATCTCGCGCCCACGCTCAAGAGCGCGGGCGGCGCAGTCGTCGGCGAACAGCCTCGTCTGCGGAAGACGCTCGTGGTCGCCCAGGTCGCCCTCTCGTTCACCCTGCTCGTCGGCGCCGGGCTCTTCGTCCGCAGCGTGAACAAGCTGCTGGACGTCGAACTGGGCTTCAACAGCGAGCGGCTTGTCACGTTCGGCGTCAACCTGGGAGGCAGCGGCTACGACGGCCCGCGCTCCCAGGCGTTCCTCGAACAGGCACGGCAGCGGCTCTCGCATCTGCCGGGCGTACGCGGGGTCGCGTACTCGTTCATGCCCCTGCTCGGCAGCGGCGGATGGGGCATGGGCTTCACGGTCGAGGGCTTCGTGCCGAAGCCAGGCGACAGCGCCGGATCGATGGTCAATGCCGTGAGTCCCGGGTACTTCGAGGCGATGGGCATTCCGCTCGTGGCCGGCCGCGGCTTCACGGATCGCGACGACGCCAGCACCGCGCTCGCGAAGGGATGGCCGTACACCAGGGCCGTGGTGAACGAGACGTTCGTGAAGCGGTACTTCAAGGGCCAGAATCCGATCGGCAGACACATCGGTGTCGGCGAAGATCCAGGCACGCCAATGCCCGCCGAGATCGTGGGGGTCGTCAAGGACACGAATTACCAGTCCGTGCGCGAGGACAAGCGGGCGCAGGTCTTCTTCCCGTACCGTCAGTCCACATCCGTCGACGAAGTCTGGACGTTCGTGCGGACGACCGAGGATCCCTTGCAGATCGTGCCGCAGGTCCGGCGTGAGATTGCCGCGCTCGACCGGCAGCTCGCCATCTACGGCGTGGCGACCATGGACGAACAGATCCAGCGCTCCGTCTCGAACGAGCGCCTGATTGCGACACTGTCGGCGGCGCTGAGCACGATGGCGACGCTGCTCTCGGTGATTGGCCTCTACGGCGTGATGGCCTACATGGTCACGCGGCGGACACGGGAGATCGGGATCCGGATGGCGCTCGGCGCGCTCGGCTCGCAAGTGGCCGCAGGCGTACTGCGGGAAGCCAGTCTGCTGGTTGGGCTCGGCCTTGCCTGCGGATCGCTGGCGGCGTGGGGACTGTCGCGCTACGTGAGAAACGCGCTTTACGGGGTCACGCCAGCGGATCCGGCGACCATCGCTTTCGCCGCGATGGCGCTTCTCATCGCCGCCGCCGTCGCGTCCCTCGTGCCCGCCGGACGCGCATCACGCATTTCGCCGATGGCAGCACTTCGCGATGAATGACCAATGACGATTGCAGACTGACGATCGACGAATAGCCTCCGACGCGCAGCGGCATCAGGGCCAATCGTCATTCGTCAATCTGACATCGTCACTGCAGTTATTTGGATTTCCAGTAGGCCTGCTGCCCCACATAGTCATCATCGGGCAGGCTGGCGAGAATCAAGCGGCGCGTCTTGAGGATGTCGAGCTGGCCGTTGCCCTTGTAGAGCACCTCGCCTGACGGTCCGATCACCATCGTGTACGGCACACCTCCGTCCCATTCCGGATCGAACGCCTTCATCAGCTCGTACGGATCCATCGTGGCCGAGAGGTAGTTGCGCGTCGTGGCGTGCTGCTCGTCGAGGAACCGGCGGACGCCCTTCTCTTCATCCGGATAGTTGATGCTGACGGTCGCGATGTCGAACGGCCGCTTGCGGTACATCCGGAAGGTCTTCTGAATTTCCGGGAACTCGGCGGTGCAGGGTGCGCACCACGTCGCCCAGAAATTCACGAGCAGCGTCTTGCCTGTCGGGTTCTTACGAAGCGCCGCGAGCTGCTTGGCATCGATCTTTTCGAGCGGCACCGGTTCGGCCTCGATCTTCTTCATCTCGGCGTCGTGGAGCGTCTCTTTCTCGAGCCACTTGATGGAGCAGCCGACCGTTGGCGTTTTCTCGACCGGCACAGGCGTGCCTGCGAGCACCGCATCGAGCGCCAGACGTGCGTCGGCGACCTTGGCTAGGGCCTCACGTGGATTGCTGTCAACGCGGCCCTGGTATTTGAGGATGCGCTTCTGGTCGAAGATGAAGACGTGCGGCGTCGATACCGGTCCGTACTTCATCGCGGTTTCCTGCGTGTCGCCGTCGTAGAGGAACGGAAAATCGAAGTTCCTGTGCGCCGCGCGGATCTTCATCTCCTCCATCGAGTCGCCAAGGTCGGTGTAGCCCATCTCGTCGAGCCTGAGCGCCTTGGCATTGTTCGGCTGGATGACAGCGAAGGCGACGCCCTTGGGGCGGTAGTCCGCGATCAGGCGCTTGATCCGTCCTTCATAGATTTCTGCGGTTGGACAATGCACCGCCGTGAAGAGCACGACGAGCGCCTTGCTCGTCGCAAAGCTCGCGAGCGAGTAGGTCTTGCCGTCGATGCCCTGGAGGTGGAAGTCAGGAGCCTGCGCCCCGATCGCCAGCGGCGGCGGGTGGACGGCTGGCGCAGTCTGGGCGGCACGCACGCCCACCGCATCGCCAAACCGCATCGGGATCCCTACGTCGGCGCCCACCACGCCAAACGCGAGAGCGGCCAGAAGGAGGGACCGCATCGGAGGCACGTCGTCACGCGGCATCATCGCCCTCAGACCTTCAGCTTCTTGAAATTCGCCAGGCACTTCTCGGATCGCTGCAGCTGCTCGTCAGCGGGCCCGGCTTCCTGCTCGACCAGGTAGTACTCGATACCGCCAGTCTTCTCGGCCGCTTCGAAGATCTTGGCCCAGGGAGCGTCGCCTTCGCCGAACAACGCCGCGTATCCGCGGCCACCCGCCGCCCAATCCTTGCAGTGCATGCTCTTGATCCGGCCCGGATTCGCGTTGATCCATGCCACGGGATCGGCGCCGGCCTCGACGCACGTGCCAATGTCGAACTGCAGCACGACGTCATGGCTCGTGTTCGACGCGAGGATGTCCATCGGGCGCTTCCCGTCCACCGGATGCCACTCGGCGCCGTGGTTGTGATATCCGGCAGCCATGCCCGCCGGCTTGAGCGTTTCACTCGCCGCGTTGAGGCGATCGGCGACGGCCTTCCAGCTGTCGGCGTTCTTCACCTCACCAGGGCTGGCCATGACGATGTACTTGCTGCCGATGGTCTGGTTGAGATCGATGGCCTTCTTGATGCCGTCGGGCGTGAAGACGTTCGAGGAGTTGTGCGTCGAGTTGCACTTCACGCCGAGACCGTCGAGCAGACTGCGAATCTCCTTCGCGGTCTGGGGCGTCCAGTCGTAATAGGGCGAGTAGAACTCGACGACCTGATAGCCCTGGTTGGCGACGGCCTTCACCGTCCCCATCAGATCCTTGGCGAGGAAATCGCGAACGGAGTAGAGCTCGAGGCCGACGGGCACGTCCGCGTGCGCGGCGAAGATCCGGGCGGCCAGCGGCAGCGTTCCGGCCGTGGCCAGGAATTGACGACGGGAAATGCGTGCAGACATGGCCGGGAAACCTATCACAAAACACGAGGACGGGAGTGTAGGGCTAAGGGCTCGGGGCTAAGGGAAGGGAGAGGGGCAAAGGGTGGGGGCCTTGAAGCCAAACGGCTCAAGTAATTGTGGGTTCAGTGCCCATCTGTCTGCGCACTGGCCCCTTCTGTATCTCCTTCCGCAATTCCGCAATTCCGCAATCCGACTTCCGAATTTCAGGTGCAGGCGTGCCTATTCCCAGCGAAACACCTTGGCAGAGAGGGCTGTGCAGCAGACGGCCACTGCCACCAGCACCAGGACGTCGGTGATGTGCGCGGACCAGGCCTCGCCGCGCCAGATGCCCTTGAGCAGTGAGACGGCGTAGGTCAGCGGCAACATTCTGGCGACGATTTGCAGGACCGGCGGAAGCGAGCTCAGCGGACTGAACAAGCCTGACAGTCCCAGCATCGGATAGAGAATCGCGGCACCGATTGGCTGCGCGAATCGGGCGGTCGGGATGACGCTCGCGATGAGAAACCCGATCGACAGCACGCTCGAGGTCGTCAACAGCAGGGCGACCGTGAACGAGACCATCGGTGCGTGGACGTCTGCCGGGTAGTACCGCTTGCCCGCGGCAACCATGAGTAGCAGAGTGCCCGCGCTCAGCATCAGCTTCACCAGCACGTGTGCGCCGAGGATCGTGTACGGCCGCAGCGGCGTGGCGCGCAGGCGCTTCAGGATCCCTCCTTCGCGATAGATCGAGATGATCGTCACCAGCGACAGCACCGCGCTGATCGCGATCAAGATCGACACGAAGACGGGGAACCCCACCGTCACGAACCCTCGTATCGGCGAGTCGGGCTGCGCGCTGCCCGCGCCGAGCACTCGGCCTACGATGACGAACGCGAGCACGGGCACGCCGACCGTGCCGATCAGGCCGAGCGGCTCGCGTACGAAGATCTTGATTTCGAGCCAGGTCAGCGTCCACAGGCCGCGCAGCATGCGAGTGTCCTCAATCGCGAATGGAGTGGCCCGTCAGTTTCAGGAACACGTCCTCGAGTGTCGGCACGTCGGTCCGGAAATCCGTGACTCGGATCCGCCGTTCCGACAGACACTCGATGACATTGGCGACCAGATCGTCGCCCTCGCCCCGGATGGTCACTTCGCCGTCGGCGCGGGTTACGCTCGTGACTCGCGGAATACGGCTGAACGCATCGTCGTCGGTATTCGACCGCGTGGTCACCACTACGGCCCGCTCGGGACAATGACGGCTGACCAGGCGCGAGGGCGTATCGATGTCCACGGTGCGGCCGTGATCGATGATCGCGACCCGGTCGCACAATCGCTCCGCCTCTTCCATCAGATGCGTCGTCATGAACACGGTCTTGCCGCGGGCGCGAATGCCGCGCACGAGATCCCAGATTGCGCGGCGGGCCTGCGGATCGAGCCCGGTCGTCAGTTCGTCGAGGAACACCACCTCAGGATCGTTGATGAGCGCGAGGGCGATGAACAGACGCTGTTTCTGTCCACCGGAGAGCGTCATGAACCAGGCGTTCCGCTTGTCGGCGAGGCCGAGCTGCTGGAGCAGGTGATTGCCGTCCACGGCCGTGCGGTAGAGCGAGGCCCAGAGATCCACGGCCTCCCAGACCTTGATGCGCTTCTGCAGCTGTGCTTCCTGCAGCTGCACGCCGATCCGGTTCTGAAGCGCGTAGGCGTCGGCAACCGGGTCGAGCCCCAGGACGGAGATGGTGCCCCGGTCCGGCGTTCGGAGACCTTCGATACACTCCAGGGTCGTCGTCTTGCCCGCGCCGTTTGGGCCGATCAGGCCAAAGATCTCGCCTTCTTCGACGGTGAGGGTGACTTCGTCCACGGCGACGACACGGCCGTAGGTTTTGCGGATGCCGGCGACGTGGATGACCTGGGGCATTCCGCACACTAAACTACTTCACTACCGTCGAAGGGTCTAAGGGTCAGCAAAGGACTGGAACGGCTCCAGTCTGCAGTCTACGGTCTGCAGGTCGTGCCCGGAGGCCGAAGACTGAAGTCCGGGGACTGAAGAGTGTCATGTTGATTGAAGCGATTGAAATCAAGCGAAAGATGTACTTCGAGTTCGAGGATGCGCCGTACCACTGTCTGGACGTGGAGGTCTCGAAGCCGACGGCGCGTGGCGGGCAGACGCTCGTGCGCCTGAAGATGCGGAACCTGCTGACGCGCGCGGTGTTCGACCGGACCTTCAAGGCCGGCGAGAAGTTCCGCGAGCCGGATCTGGTGAAGGTCGCGGCGCGCTATCAATACAGCGACGGCGACGGCTGGCACTTCATGGACGAGGAGACGTTCGAGACGTTGACGCTCAGCGGTGACATGCTCGGCGACGATCGTCTGCTGCTCGTCGACAATCTGCTCGTGCAGGTCCACAAGTACAACGGGCATCCGATCGGCGTACAGTTTCCCGCGATCATCGAATTGACCGTGCGTTCGACCGAGCCCGGCGTGCGCGGGGATACGGCGAGCGGCAGCGTCACCAAGCCTGCGATTCTCGAGACGGGACTCGAAGTACGGGTGCCGCTGTTCATCAAAGAGGGCGAAGTGGTGAAGGTCCACACGGAGACGCGGGAGTTCGCCGGCCGCGCCTGAGGGCGCGGGAGGGAGGATCCCTCCGGGAGGGTAATCTCATTCCCAAAACAACGGCTTGGGGTGCAATCGCCACAGGACACCAATGCTTGCGTGACGAACAAGATCAAATTGAGACAGGCCTCTCGAAATTGCCCGTAATTGCAATGCGACGAACACTCCCGATTTTCGCAGCCTGGCTGATTGCGTGCTCCGGGGTAACGCTCGCGATCAGCGTAGCGGGCCGGACCACGCAGGCCGGCGCGGACACCGCCGCGACGTTCCCCGTCACCATCCACGTGGATGCCGCCGCCCGAAAAGGACCGCTCCCCCCGATCTGGAGGTTCTTCGGCGCCGACGAGCCGAACTACGCGTACGCCAAGAACGGACAGAAGCTGATCGCGCAACTCGGAGCGCTCGCACCGAAGCGCGTGTACTTCCGCGCGCACAACCTGCTCACGACCGGTGACGGAACGCCCGCGCTGAAGTGGGGATCGACCAACGCCTATACGGAAGACGCGCACGGCCGCCCCGTCTACGACTGGACGATCGTCGATCGCATCTTCGATACGTATCTCGCCCGCGGCGTCCGCCCATACGTGCAAATCGGATTCATGCCTCAGGCACTCTCGGTCAAACCCGAGCCCTACAAGCATTCCTGGTCGCCGACAGCCAAGTACGACGAGATCTTCACCGGCTGGGCATACCCGCCGACCGACTACGACAAATGGCGCGATCTGGTCCAGGCGTGGGTGACACACGCTGTGAAGAAATACGGCAAGGCGGAAGTCGCGCACTGGTACTTCGAAGTCTGGAACGAGGCCAACATCGGCTACTGGCGCGGGACGCCCGAAGAGTTCCAGAAGCTGTACGACTACGCAGTGGACGGCGTGCGTCGCGCGCTGCCGTCGGCAAAGGTCGGCGGCCCTGAGACGGCGGGTTCCGGCGGGGCCTTCTCGCGCGCCTTCTTTCATCACGTGCTGGATGGCGGGAACGAGGCGACCGGCGGCACGGGATCGCCACTCGACTTCATTGCGTTCCACGCGAAAGGCAAACCCGAATT
>JBKPMA010000314.1:0-7516 GCA_046731935.1 Acidobacteriota bacterium | reverse complement strand
GGCGTACTTCGTGGTCGCATACGACTGCACCGCGACAGGAAGTGGCCTCAGCGGCGCGCGCGAGAACAGCCCGAGCAGCGTCTTGGTTCCACCGATGTCGCCAGCCAGCAGCATGGGCGATGATTCTACTGCACACCCGCGCCGCCAACGGCGCGCTATCATGCGGCTTTGGGGCGTACTTCGTAGTCCGTAGTTCGTAGTTCGTAGTCCGTAGTCCGTAGTCCGAAGACCGAAGACCGATTGTGACCGAACAGCGCTTCTCTGCGCGTGAACTGCTCGCGCGCTACCCGAACCTCACCGACGATCACTTGCGATACCTCCGCAAGTGGGGCCTGCTTCGCCCAGCGGCGAAAGCGGGCTCGCCGCCTTCGTACGGTTTTGCAGACCTGGCGATCGCTCGTCAGGTGAGCGCGTCGCTCTCGGAAGGACGGTCGTTCAACGGGATCGTCCGCGGCCTGCTGGCAGACTCGGTGGGTCAGCTCGCGCTGGATTTCCAGGCCGACTCGTCGCCCGCCAAGGTCATTCGGCTCACGCCGAGGCCCGTCACCGCACCGTCATCGGCCGACGATGCTTCCGGCGATGCGACTCCCGCGCGCGATCGTCGCGCGGAACAGATTTTCCTGGCGGCGTCCGCGCTCGACGATGGCAGCCCCGAGACGCTCGACGATGTGGCTGCCCGCTATCGGGAAGCACTGAGGCTCGATCCGTCGCTCGTTCCTGCGCTGATCAATCTTGGCAATGTGCACTACACGCGGGGTGCGCTCATCGAGGCGCAGATGCTGTACGAACGCGCGATCGGCGTGAATCCGTCCTACTTCGAAGCGCACTTCAATCTGGGAAACGTGCTGCTCGATCTGGGGCGTCTCGACGAGGCATGCATGTCGTATCGCGACGCGATCACGGTCAGTCCGCGATCCGGGGAGGCTCACTTCTATCTCGCGGTGACGCTGGAAAAGCTCGGCCGATCCGCGGATGCGCGCCAGCACTGGCGCGCGTACCTCGAACTGGCACCCGATGGCGAGTGGGTGGATCTTGCGATGGAGTTCAGCGAGTAGGCGTTCTGGGCGGGGTGCATCGGAGGACGGGATGAATGACCCCGCCCCCACATCAGTTGTGGAGCCGGGGTCATGCAGGCCCGTCGTTGAATGCACCCCGGCACATCGATCGGCCTGTCTGTGAATGCACCCTACATCAGTCGTGGAGCCGGGGTCATGCGGGCCTGTCGTCGAATGCACCCCGGCACATCGATCTACTTAGTAGTACTCCCGCTTTTTCGGTGTGCGCCGCAGCTTGAAGTAGGAGCAGTCGGGGCACCACGCAGCCGGATCGAAGCTCGTCGTCCCCGCAATCGGCAGGACATCCCGATGACCGCAGCATTCAGGTCCGTCCTCGGGTGGACGGCGCCAGCGGCACGAGCGGAACTTCATCACGGCTTCCGGCACCGTCGGCGGGGCGGGGGCGTCAGCCACGGCTGGTGCCGGCGTGGGCACGTCTTCAACTGGCGCGGCCGCTCCTGCGGTGCGGTCCAGATCGTCGTTATTGAAGCGAGAGTCCAACGGATTTCTCCAAGGCGCGAAGGGCGCGCAACTCCTCAGGGGCCACGAGCGTCACGGCCGTGCCGGTGGCACGATCGCGTCCGGTGCGGCCCACTCGATGCACGTAGGCTTCAGGGGTATCGGGCACCTCAAAGTTCACGACGTGCGTGATGCCGTCGATGTCGAGCCCGCGCGCGGCGAGATCCGTCGCGACGAGGACGCGATGCCGGCCTCCGCGGAAACCTTCGACCGCGGCCATCCGCTCAGACTGCGAGCGATCGCCGTGCAGCGCCACCGCACGGACGCCTAGCCGCGCAAGATCCCGTGCCACACGATCCGCGCCATTCTTGGTGCGAACGAAGACGAGGGTGGGACCTTCGGCGCCGCGGAGGAACCGAGCCAGCCATTCGACCTTCTCGTTGCGCGGCATCGTGTGAACCGTGTGCGTGATGGACGTGGCCGGTCCCCCTGCACGACCCAGCTGAAAGTGCCTCGCGTCGGTCCGCACGATCGCGCTCGACAGCCGCATGACTTCGTCGGGCAGCGTGGCGGAGAACAGCAGCGTCTGCCGGTCCGACGGCAGCGTCCCGACGATGCGCTGGACGTCCGGCCAGAAACCCATGTCCATCATGCGGTCTGCTTCGTCGAGGACGAGGACCCCCAGCCCGGTGAAGTTCACGGCGCTCCCGCGCATGTGATCCATCAGCCGGCCGGGTGTCGCCACGACAATCGAGACACCTGCGCGCAGCGCGCGGTCCTGGGGATCCGTCGGCACACCGCCGTACACCGCCACGCTGGTCACCTGCGGCGTGTGATACGTGAGCCCCTGAATCGTGTCTTCAATCTGCACCACCAGCTCGCGCGTGGGCGCCAGGATGAGCGCGCGCGTGGCGCCATGCGGTTCCGCGCCCTCCCGGAGCAGCCGTTCGAGAATCGGCAGCACGAACGCCACCGTCTTGCCCGATCCTGTTTCGGCTGATGCCAGCACGTCGTCGCCCGCGAGCGCATACGGGATGACGGCGCTCTGGACGGCCCGCGTCTCGAGGTACCCGAGCTCCTTCAGCCCCTGCAGCAGTGGCGGTGACAGGGGATAGGTGGTGAACGCGACCGGCGCCGGATCGTAGACGGCTTGCTCGCGATTCGAATACGTCGGAGGCGGCGGCAATGACCTGCCTGCGGGACGGGGACGCGAACGCCCCACCCGTGGAGGCCGCCGATTCGAGGCTGCTGGACGAGGTGATCCCTTCACTCGCTAGCGCGCTCGGAATGTGATGATGCCCCGCACCGGATCGTACGGCGAAACACCCACCGTTACCCGATCTCCCGGCACGACTTTGATACGGAATCTGCGCATGCGCCCACTGAGCTGTGCCAGCACTTCGTGCCCGGCATCGCTCTGGACGCGATAGAGCCCGCCGCTGTGAACGGCTACGACGGTGCCCTGAATGTCGATGAGGTCGTCCTTGCTCAAACGGAGTCCTTTCTTGCGATAGCAAGCATTGTGCCACATCGCGCAGTGGCGGGCAAGATGAACCAGAAAAAGACTTGGCGGTCGTTAGCCCCTGCTGCCTAGGCGCCGCACCGCCTCTTCGACTTCTGCCGCAAGCGCCTGATAGTCGTCGCCGGTCAGCTGAAGCGGCTTGCCGAAGCGGACCGTGACTCTGCCAGGGCTCGCCATCCGCGCGCGGGGATGCAGCACGCGGTTGACGCCCTCCAGACGCACCGGCACGACCGGCACTTGCAGCCGTGCGCCCACCATGCCCACACCGGGCCGGAAGGGCAACACCTGATCGTCTTCGCTGCGGCGTCCCTCCGGAAAGATCAGAACGGACTCCCCCTCCGCCAGCAGACTGCCGATGTAGCGCAGCGTCTGCCGAGTTCCGGCTTCGCGTTGAGGCAGTGGGAAAGCGTTGAAGAAGGCCGCCGCAAGATAATAGTTCAGACTGTTCGTAAACCACTGGCAGCGTGACGCACGTTCTGGGAAGAAGTGGGCCTGGAAGAACTCCTTCGCCATGGCCACCGCCACGTGTGCACGCACGCGTCCGCCGAGTGCCGCGAGAATCACCGGAGTGTCCATATGGCTCTGGTGATTCGCCGCGAAGATGACCGGACCCTTGAGATCCGCGAGATGCTCCCGTCCCTCGACGTGGATCCAGGCGAAGACACGGGCGAGCGGCAGCAGCCAGGTGGCCTGGCTCGCGCGGCGCAGCCACCGGACCGGCCACGATCGGTTCCATGACGGAAAGTCGACGGGCTCGGCGGTGCCGGCCTCGCCACGAGGGCTGGCGCCACCATCGCGAACGATTCGCTCGAGATCGGCGACGCTCTTCGCGCCGGCAAACGTGGACTCGTCGATCGTCGTGTGAAAGCGCTCTTCGAGCGCGACCATCAGCTCCACGCGCTCGAGCGAGCTCAGACCGAGTTCATCGAGCGTCGATCCGCCGCTGACCGTCCGGCCCGTGGCGTACTTCGAGATCAGTGCTTCAACGGTGTCACCCTCGCGCGCGGCCGTAGGCGTCGTCCCGCCCGATGCCCAGTCGCGGATGTCGCGCCGCTTCAGTTTGCGTGTGCCCTCGGTGCGCGGCAGCTCCTGGCCGGGCCACCGCGACACACTCCTTACCTTCTGGTGATCGAGCAGATGGCTGTTGGCGTCGCGGACGACGGCGTCGAGATCGACCGAATCGTCGGCGACGACCACGGCGTGCACGCGTTCGTCGCTGCCGTGTCTCAAGCCGACAACCGCGGAGTCCTTGACTCCAGGTATAGCGTTGACTGCGCGTTCCACGTCCTCGGGAAACACGTTCAATCCCTCGGAGGTGACGATCATTTCCTTCTTACGGCCGCGGATGAACAGACGGCCGTTCGCGTCAAGCTCTCCAATGTCGCCGGTGTGGAACCAGCCATCCTCGAACGCCTCGCGCGTCGCGGCGTCGGCGTTGAAGTATCCGCTCGTGACGTTGTCGCCACGGACGAGGATCTCGCCATCGTCCGCGACCTTGACCTCGACCCCGGCGATCGCTTTGCCGACCGATCCACGGCTCGTGCTGAACGGATGATTGAGGCTGACGATCGGCGCGGTCTCGGTGAGGCCGTACCCCTGCACCACGGCGAAACCAAGCCGGCCCCAGAACTCCTCGAGCGCGGGATCGAGCGGCGCCGCCCCGACGACGAAGCTCCAGAACTTCAAGCCGAACGTGCGATGGACGCGGCGGTACCGCCACCATCGGCGCGTGAAATGTTCTTTCCGCGGCGGAGGCACTGCGGCTTCCGGCACGGCGCGCAGGACGTGTTCGCGCAGCACGTCCAGAATCTTCGGCACCGACACCAGTACGGAAATGCGGCGCTGTTTGATCTGACGGATGATCTCGTTCGGGTTATAGCCGTGTATGAAGACGACCGTTCCAGCGAGCATCGGCGGAACGAATGTCGCCATCGACTGACCGAACATGTGACTGAGCGGCAGCAGGTTCAGGAATCGAATGGGCGAGAACGGCCGCGCGTATTTCCGATACTTCACCACCTCGCGCTCGACGGGCACGATGTTCGCGAGAAGGTTGCGATGCGTGATGACGACACCCTTCGGTTCAGCTGTTGCGCCCGAGGTGAAGATGATCTCAGCCACGTCGTCTCGCGTGACGACGGCGTCCGGCACCCGTGACGTGTCACGCCAGTCCAGATCGGCGAGCGCCCACACGAGCGGCGCCGCAGACCGCACGTCATCCATTGGCACTTCGCTGCCAGTCAGCAGCAGGCGCGCTTTGACGATCGCGGCGACGCGGCGCAGGAAGTCGGGAGACGCCCGAAAGTCGATGGGCACGGCCACGATACCCTGGAGCAGGCAACCCCAGACGGCGACGATCCATTCGGGCCGGTTTTCGCTCCACAGGAGCACGGCGTTGCCCTTGGTGAGACCGGCCTGGGCGAGCCGCGCCGCAAACGCGCGCGCCGCGCGCACGGTGTCTTCGTAGGTATAGGTGTGGGTCCGGAAGCCGTTGTCGTAGACGAGGAACTCACCGCGGGCGTGACTCAGATCGGCGAAGAAATCGAGGAGCGTGTCGCGGCGCATCGGTCCGACTATGATAGCGGGTACGCATGTCCTCGCTGCCGCCCGCGCTGGCCGTCGGCGCCCTCTACGATTCGTTCCTGCAGAACGCGCTGAAGCAGTTCTTTTCGCGGGCGACGTTCGGCGCGGAGCCAATCCTCTCCGCCTCGTCGGACGGGCGGCTGGCGATCGAGCCGTCGGACGATCCTGGTGCGCTGACCGTACGCTGGTTCGGATCGCGGTACACACTGCGCGTGCCGGAAGGCCAGCCGTTCACGGCACACGAGACGAGATTCGCGCGCGCGATAGGGTCCGTTCTGGCCGCCCGCTACCGCGCGATCCTCAATCCAAAGTACCTCGTCGAGCGCGGTGAGCTGTTCCGCGGCGCGATTGAAGATCGCTACGTCGGTACTTTTCTCGACGACTCGTCGTACGGCTCGTCACAGGGGCAACCCCGGGCAGATCGGATTGCCTCGGCCATAGAAGTCATGCGGGTGGCGGCGCTCAGCAGCTACGAGAACCGGCCCATCTCGACCGGCGTGCTGCTGCTCGGCACACATGAGGACCCCGTCTCGCCGCATCCGACGCGGCCGCCTGGCAGCCATCACTACACGCAGGCGCTCACGGGCGTGAAGAGCTTCTTTCGTCTGGTCGACGGGCTTCGTACGCTGTTTGTCGTCGGCAGCGACGGGATGCTGCTCGACATCGTGGACGTGCAGGACTGGGCGTATCGCGCGTCAGGCGGCGGGCCGCTCTCGGCTCCGTGTCCGGCCGCCTATGAAGCGCACGCGCGCGCCACGCTTCAAGACGGCCACGTGTGCCTGGTGCTCAGCCCCTCGCACGAAATCAAAGTGTTCGCGGAAGGCGCGCAGGTCCTCGCCTATCGCCACGCGAGCTGGACGCTCCTCGATCTCCAAAGCAAGTACGACATGTGGGCCGCCGCGGTCGGCAACGACGCGCTCGCCAGCCGCCTGTTCCTGTCAGCGCTCGATCTGGCCGATGCGCGCGAAGGGGCCTTGTTCGTCGTGCTGCGGGACCCGTCCACGTCGGTCGATCAGCTGGTCAGCCTTCCAGATCGCATCGACATCGGTCTGACAGATGTCGGGAACCTGCAGGCGCCACCGACACGACGCGACCTGCTCTATCTGCTCACCGGGCGCACGGTCACCGAGCTCGAGCCAACGGTTCTGGCCGCTCTCGCGTCGATTGACGGCGCGATGGTGACCGACCGCGCCGGCAACCTGGTCGCAGTCGGCGCGATTCTGCGTCATCCCTACACGACGCCGGTCGCCGACGATGCCATCATCGAGGGGGCGCGTTCGACCGCCGCGATGACCGCCAGCCGTTTCGGTCCCGTGCTCAAGGTCAGCGAGGACGGCGGCATCACCTTCTTCGACGGGGGAAAGGTCTGGGACATCTAAGAGAGTCTGCATTGACGAATGCAGATTGACGATTGACGAATACGATCGTCAGCGCGCTGCCTTGGATGTCCGCGTCAGCGGCAATGGCGGCTCGTCGGCTGGCGCTCCCACCCGCCTCAGCTCCGCGCTCGCTGGTCCTGACGGCTGCATCGTGAAATGCACCGTCGCCTCACCGCGCTTCACGCCGAACGACAGCACACCCGATTTCCAGATTGGATCCTGCAGCGGCATTGCATCCTGTCCGACGACCTTCGGGTTGCCCTCGCTGTCGGCGTCGATCCGGTAGAAGACAATCGTCCCGGCAACGGCTCCGGCGTTTTGCTTGATCGTCAGGTCGACGGCGGGTGTGGCCTGCAAGACGCCGCGCCACTGACCGAGAACGGCGGCTTGCGACACGGTCTGTTTCGGAGACTGTACGACCGGCCGTGCTGCAAGGGGTATCGACAAAGCCGTCGCGACGGCGAGAACCAGCGACAGATGCTTCATGATGTTCTCTCCTCGAGGACCAGCGTGTGTTG
>JBKPMA010000313.1:0-8796 GCA_046731935.1 Acidobacteriota bacterium | reverse complement strand
GCCACGATCTGCTCTGGCGTCAGCTCGAGGGTGCCAACGCGGTTCGTGAACCAGCTGGAGTCCGGCACCTCGTCGATCGTGTTGATGTTGCGCGCGCGCGTACCGGATGGCTTGTACTTCGACGTCACGAACAGGTTGTACGACAGGTCGAAGAGGAGGCCGATCTTCCAGGGCTGTGCGCCGGACGCGTCCGCCGGCTCGGGCTCGCGCGAAATGGGATCGTCATCGTAATAGTGCGGGGCCTTCGTCGATGCCGCCGACGCGGCAAGCGCGACGGCGAGCAGCGTCACGGCGACTGTGCGTACGGGGCGGACACCGGATGCGATTCTCATGTGATGTCTGCCTCTCAAAACGCCGCCGACGATGAAAAGACGATACTCAAGCCTTCGTTGCTCTTGGCGAAGTCGATGCGCAACGGGGTGGCCACCGGACCGTGGAAGCGGAAGCCGAGACCGTAATCCTTCTTGAGACCATCCAAATCCAGGTCGGAGCGCCGAGCGACGACCTTGCCCGCGTCATAGAACACGGCGGTATCGAAGAAGCGGTTGACCATGACGCGCCACTCCGCCTGCAGCAGCAGGCTGTGGTTGTCTCGGAAGCGCCAGCTGGCGAATCCGCGCAGCGATGAACCTCCGCCAAGCGCGGGCAGCATGAAGTACGGGATCACTTCGTTCGACTTCGTGGATGTCGTCTCGACGTGGCCGTGCAGCGACAACACCCAGGTATCACGCAGGAGCGGAATGTGCTGCAGGGCGTCGTAGTCCACTGAATTGAAGCCAAACTGGCTGTCGCTGTCCGAGTAGTCGTGGACGGTCACGCCGTAATAGCCGCCGCGTCGCGCGTAGCCGGCCGCCGGGCGCCAATCGAAGGCCACCGTTCCTTGCGAGTGGACATACGTGGGCTTTGCACCAAGTCCGGGCAGTGTCGCTGGCGTGTAAATCTGATCGATCGGGGGCGCGGCTCCCGAGCCGGATCCGGTCTGCCACTGTGACAGTTCGACACCAGCGCCGACGAGGAAGTAGCGTCGGCTGGGCCGGACGTCGAGCGTGGCAGCCACCCACGGCTGCTTGAAGCTGTAGTTCGCCCGGTCGTCCGCGGAGGTGTTCGCGGTCCCGATACCGTAGAAGCCAACTTGCGTGGCTTCGCGCCAGCCTGCGATGACCGAGAAGACGCCGCGGCGATCGAACACCCGGGGGGCCAGGAACTGCGTCTCGAAGCGCTTGTAGCCCGAGAAGGTGATGCTGCCGCGAACATCGAGCAGGTTGTACGAGCTCACGTGCTTCATGTAGCCGGCGCCCAGCGTGAAGCCGCCGCCGGAGTATGCATTCTCGAAGAAGGGATGCCAATTCAGGCCGGTCGTCAGAATGTCTTCAGCCTTGTCGACCCAGTACTCCGCCTTGTTCGGCTTGTAGGGTTCGAGGTGTGTGCCCTTTTCTTTCTTGGCCGCCTCGATCGCTTCGGTCCGGCTGGTCGGTTCGGTCTCCTGCGCGACTGCGCGCGGGACGGCCAGCGTGAGGGCCAGCAGCGTCAGGCCCCCGCCGCGCCGGATTCGTATTCCCGAGATCATCCCGTTCTCCTCGATACCGCTATCTGCTGGGGCGTCTGGGGCGCGACGTGGCCCTGTCGCCTCGCGCGCGCCCCACCCCTTTGATTTACTCGAACGCCACGACGGCGGCCGCCGTCCAGGTGATGTCGACCTTGTCACCGACCTTCACCTTCGCCAGTGCCTTCTTGTCCTGCACGCGGGAGGTGTATGTCCAGTCGTTGGGCCCTTTGAACGTGATGGCCGGCGTCTTGGGATCAATGGCCGTGATGGTCGCCGTAATGGTTCGCTGGCTCGCGACCGTACCGGTCGGCTTGGTCCCTGCCGACGGAGTCACGGCCCCGGTGGCGGAATCCACGTCTTTCTCGCCCGGCTCCTTGAGACGCAACACGATGTTCTCGTAATACCGCGTCTTGACCTTGTCGCCGACCTTCAGCGAATCGAAGCGCTTGACGGATTCAGGCACCGTCAGCACCTCGTAGGTACCGTCGTCTTTTTTGAGGGTCACCACTCGAGTCGACTGCTCAATCGCCTCGACCGTGGCCGACGCCGTGATGGTCTCACCAGTGATCGTCTTCGTGACCTGTCCACTGGCATTGCCAGCAAGCAGCGCCAATGCTCCGGCGATCGCGAAACTCGAAAGCTTCTTCATCATTCCTCCTGATACAGTCGCGGATCGTATGCCTCAACCAGGCATGGCCAGTGACGTTATCACGGAAGCCTGGCCGCGATCGGCGACGTACCACCTCGTGTGGAGTCTTCGGGCATGTGCCTGAAGACCTGTGTTACTCGCGATTCACGTCAGAACAGCGCGGCGATCGTCAGCGGGCTCGTGGCTTTGCTCCACGCAGCCGTGAACTCCCGGTGAACGAGGGCGGCTTCTGCTGAGCGGTGTTGTCCTTCCAGACTGGTCATGAGTCCGAACAGGGAGCGGCCGCTCCGCGGATGACGCGCCAGATCTGCACGGAACACCTGCTCGGCTTCCTGGAAACGGCCCGACGCGAGGAGTACCGAGCCGAGCGTCTCGCGAACTGACCAGGGCCACGGCTCGGGCTCGTCGTAGTGAAACGCGTCCTGCGCGGCGACGGCTGCCTGCAGATGAGGGATTGCCTCGGCCGGGGCCGCGGCCAACTGCCCTTTCAGCAGGTGGCTCACCATGGCGAGCACGACCTTGCCTGGATTGAACGAGGCAAAGACCATGTCGTCGCCGACTGCGCCGCGGGTCCGCTCGAACGCATCCGCTTCATCAACGGCTTCCTTTGCCGTACCCGTCTGGCTGAACGCGAGGGCGCGCGCGTAGTGATCGAAGGCCGTCTGCATCACGCGGGCGGCTGGTGGCCGCGGAGCAGCAAGGATTGCCGCCCACGCGTGAAAGCGGATGTGCGTCAGGGTCGGCAGCGACTGCGTCCACTCCGCCATTGCGGCCATCTCGGACAGGTGCGGTTCAGCGAGTGCCGCGAGCTGGTTGCCGGCGGCCAGCGCATCGTCGTAGCGGCCTGTCGCGAGGTTGCCGACCATGACGAAGTGGACGTTGTGTCCGTAGTACATGAAGGGATACACGCCTTCAGGTTTGGACAGCTCGAAATAGCGCTCGTCGGCGGCGGCGGCTTTCTTGTTGAGATCAGCGACGCGATCGATCTGACCTGTGTGGATGTAGATGTGCGTCGGCATGTGGACGAGGTGACCCGCACCCGGCACCAGCGTTTCGAGTCGTGCCGCACTGGCGAGCGCCCGCTCGGGCGTCGGTGACGCTTCGACGGCGTGCACGTAGTAGTGATTCGCACCCGGGTGATCGGGGTACCGCCGCAGGACGGACTCGAGCACCGACACGAGCTCGAGTGTGTCAGGCGCAGGCGTTCCATCCTGCGTCCAGAGCTCCCACGGTCGAAGGTTCATGACGGCATCCGCGTACATGGTGGCGATTTCGGGATCATCCGGGAACCTTTGGTGGATGTCTCCCATGGCGCTTCGGTAGCGGCGATTGAGCTCGTTCGGATCCGCGTTCGGGTCCAGCGAATAGCGCGTGGCGAGCGCGTCAGCGAGAGCCGCCTCGATAGGCGATCCGCTCCGGCTGAGCGCAACGGCCTTTTGTGCAGCGTCGTAGGCACGCTGCAACCGCTCGCCTTCGAGCTTGGCGACGTCCCGGTTGTAGTTCAAGCCAAGCGCGATTCCCACCCCCCACCAGGGCATGGGTGCGGCGGGATCGAGTCGAGCGGCTTCGAGGAACGACTTCTCGGCCTCACCATGGTTGAAGTTGTAGAGCAGCACCAGACCCTGATCGAAAAACCGCTGGGCGGCCGGGTTGGTGGTTCGAATTGGATGGGAGTACGACCCGAGGTCCGGAAACAACTGCGCACCGGCAGCCTGTCCGTACGCCGGACCCTCGACGAGGCACACTGCCGCCGCCGCAATGATGACGCGCCCGATCATGGTTCGGAAGCTCCTTGCTGCCCGCCAATCACACACCGGCGAGCGGCGACATGATCCGCTGGGGCGGGATTGGATCGCAAGCTCCGGAGTGCGCACGTCTGCGCGTGATGCCACGCTGACACATCGCGAACGTGCACAGTCCCTGGAGGAATGCGATGATGAGTGTCATGGCTGTTGAGCGCGAGCTGGCGCCCGCGCCGTTTGTGACGGATGAGGCGCGATGGTCCGCGGTGGTCCGCCGCGATCGGCGCGCCGACGGCGCCTTTTACTACGGTGTCAGTACGACCGGCGTATATTGCCGTCCCTCGTGTGCGTCCCGCCTCGCGAGACGCGATCACGTGTCGTTCCACGAGAACTGCGCCGACGCCGAGCGCCACGGCTTTCGCCCGTGCAAGCGGTGCAGGCCGAACGGTCCCGCCCTCGATGCCAGACATGCTGGCGCCGTCGCTGCGGCGTGCCGTTTGATTGAAACCGCCGAGCAGCCGCCAAGCCTGGATGAATTGGCGCAGGCCGCCGGCTTAAGCCGGTTTCATTTTCACCGTGTGTTCACGGACGCGACGGGCCTCACACCAAAGGCGTACGCGTCGGCGCATCGGGCGCGCCGTCTGCGGCGTGCCCTGCATCGAGGGGAACGCGTCACCGACGCCATTTACGCCGCTGGCTTCGGATCGAGCAGCCGCTTTTACGGGTCGACCGCCGCCGCACTCGGCATGTCGCCGTCCGCCTTCCGCAACGGCGGGCGTGGAGCGACCATCCGCTTCGCGGTCGGCGAGTGCTCGTTGGGATCAATCCTGGTTGCGGCGACGGACAAAGGTGTGTGCGCCATCCTGCTCGGTGATGATCCCGACGGACTCGTGCGTGATCTGCAGGATCGATTTCCGCGCGCTGAGCTCGTGACCGGCGACACGACCTTCAATCGCCTGGTCTCGATGGTCGTCGGATTCGTCGAGCAGCCTGAGCGCGGACTGGGGCTCCCGCTCCATGTGCGCGGCACCGCCTTTCAGCAGCGGGTCTGGGAGGCGCTTCGTGAAATTCCGCCAGGCCAGACGGTCAGCTATGGCGAGCTCGCACGGCAAGTCGGGCATCCGCGTGCGGTTCGAGCCGTGGCTCAGGCGTGCGCGTCAAACGTCCTTGCCGTCGCTATTCCCTGCCACCGTGTGGTGCGTCTCGATGGCTCACCCTCGGGGTACCGGTGGGGTGTGGCGCGCAAGCGGGAGCTGCTCGAACGCGAACTGGGAAAAGAGCCGCTGCAGCACGCGACTGCCCACGCTCAAGGTCCAACGCCGAAGGCCTGAGGCCGATCTATCGCTTCGTCATCCCGATGTCAGTGAGCCAGTCGGCCAGCCGCTGCGGCCACGTGTGCACCGACAGCAGGTTCGAGCGCTGGCCCATGTTGAACCCGTGCCCGCCCTTGGCGAGGATGTGGGCTTCGACAGGAATGCCTGCGTCGCGGTACTGATGGAGCAATTGGATGGTCGGAACCGCGCAGCAGGGATCGTCCGACGCTGCCACGAGGAATGCTGGCGGTGCCGTCTTCGGCAGCGATGCCGGTACCGCCAACGGACCCGGGTAGACGAAGATCGCAAAATCGGGCCGGCCGTTCATCCGGTCGACCGGATCGGCCGCCGTCGAATCCCCCTCACCACCACCGAATGCGACGAGACCCGCGAGCTCGCCGCCCGCTGAGAATCCCATGACACCGACGCGCGTGGGATCCACATGCCATTCTGCGGCGCGGCTCCTCACGAGCCGCAGCGCTCGGTACGTATCCGCTCGAGCGTCCCGTTCGATCGAGTAGGACGACCCCTCTTCGCGCGCCAGACGATACTTGAGCGCGAACGCCGCAATGCCGAGACTCGCGAGGAACTGTGCGGGATCGCGGCCTTCGGCGTTGAACACCAGCAGCCGGTGACCGCCGCCCGGAACGACAATCACGGCGGCGCCACTCGCCTTGTCAGGCGGAGGCAGGAACACCGTCAGCGACGGATCGTGAACGTTCTTGACCCAGTAATCCTGGGCGACCTCGGGCTCCTGCCGACGGCTCGCTGATCCTGGCGCGCCATCGGGCCAGAGTGACACCCGCTCTTCCTTCGACTGAGCAGCGACCAGCGTCACCGTGCAGACGGCCGCCAGCAGCGGGACGACAAGGGCTCTCATGCGCGACATCCTCGTCGGTCCGGCCGCTCCCGTCAACACAGGTCAGGCGGGCAGCCCTTTCACCATGTGCAGCGCCGATGGCGTTGGATAGTGCGCTTCCCCACCCACCTGGACGATCGCCTGGTTGGCATCGAAGTAGACCTGCCAGTAGTGGCTGTTATGGCAGAACGGCCGTACGGCGAGGACGGGGCCGAGTGCGGTGAAAGTGAGGATCTCCACGCTTGGCGCCGGCGATACCACCACGTTTGGAATCCTGGCCAGGCGGTCGCGCAGCCGCGCGATCGCGTCTCGGGGATCGACGCCGTGCGCGAGCTGTGCCGTGAGATCCACGCGCCGGAATGGATTGATCGAATAGTTCTGGATCGAGTCCGAGAACAGCTTGTTGTTGCCGACGAACACGCGGATGTTGTCGGCAGTATCGATGGATGTTGCGAACAGTCCGATCTCGCGCACGTCCCCGGTGACGCCGCCCGCGCTGATCATGTCGCCCACTTTGAAGGGCCGCAGCACCATCAGGAAGATACCGGCCGCGAAATTGGAAAGCAGGCCCGCCCAGGCCGCGCCGATGGCGACGCCGAGTGCCGCAAGCAGCGCGGCAAACGACGTGGTCTCGATGCCGAGTACGCTCAGGACGGCGACGAGCAGCAAAATCTTCATGAGCACGTTGGCGCCCGTGTCCAGGTAGCTCGCGAGCGTCGAGTCCACCTTACGGGCATTCAGGAACCGGCTGAACGCGGCGCGGATGCCTCTGACGACGATGCCGCCGATGATCCAGACTGCGATGGCGCCGAGCAGCTTCCAGCCAAGCGGCAGCACGTAGAGCCGGACCAGGGTTTCGAGCTGCGAAGTCATGTCCTGCATTGCATCGTCTCCTGCGCGGACGTTCTGCCAGCGCCCGAAGACCCTATCGCGGCCGGGCCATGTCGATCAATGCGCCTCTCCGGACACTCCGGTCTTGCGGGAAGCCGGCTGTCGGCGATACCGTGTGCGCACGTCCATGGCATCCACACTCGTTCCGACACGACCCTTTGGTTCCACCGGACTCCAGGTATCGCTGCTTGCGCTGGGCGGCTGGCACGTCGGCGCCCAGAAAACCGACCGAGCCGCCGCGCGACTCGTCCACGCGGCCATAGATGCCGGCGTCACGTTCATGGACAACGCCTGGGACTACCACGCGGGCCTCAGCGAAGAGCGCATGGGGAAGGCGCTCGCCGGCCGGCGGGATCAGGTGTTCCTGATGACCAAGGTCTGCACGCACGGACGCGGCGCGAAAGTCGCCATGCGGCAGCTCGAAGACTCGCTTCGACGTCTCCGGACCGATCATCTCGACCTGTGGCAGATCCACGAGGTCTCGTTCGACAACGAGCCCGCGATGCACTTTGCGCGAGGCGGGGTCGTCGAAGCCCTCGATCGCGCGAAGGCGCAGGGAAAGGTCCGCTTCGTCGGGTTCACCGGGCACAAGGATCCGCGGCTGCATCTCGACATGCTGTCGCACGGCTACCATTTCGACGCGTGTCAGATGCCACTCAATTGCTTCGACGGCTCCTTCAGGAGCTTCGAGCACCAGGTGTTGCCCGAGCTGCAGCGGCAAGGGATCGCTCCGATTGGCATGAAGAGTTTCTGCGGAGACGCGCGGGCGCTCAAGGCAGGCGTCGCCACGCCTCAGGAGATGCTTCGCTATACGCTCAGTCTCCCGATCGCCACGCTCGTGAGCGGCATGGACAGCCTGGACGTGCTGGCGCAGAACGTGGCCGTCGCCCGCGGGTTCCGTCCAATGCCCGAGAACCGTCGCGCGGCGCTTCGACGCCGTGTCGCTGCCGTGGCGGCCGACGGACGATTCGAGCTGTTCAAGATCGGGATTTCGTTCGATGGCGACGAGTCACGCCGGGAACATGGACTGCCGCTTATGAACGAGTTGGCTCACTAGACCTTTGAACCCTTGAACCCTTTGAACCCATCGAACCCTTTGAACTCTCTGAACCGTGTGAACCCGATCGGAAAAACATGCGGACGCTGACTGCAGTCGGTGCCGTTGTGCTGCTCGGGGTCGCCGTGTCGGCACTGCCACACGCGGTTGCCGCACCACCGGCTCTCAAGATGCTCGTCGTCACGGGCGGCCACGACTATCCGACGTCGTTCTACACCGTCTTCGAACAGGAGGGCATCGCGTGGGATCATGCCACCTCGCTCGAGGCGGCGTTCAAGGAGAATCCCGGCTCCCGCTACGACGTGGTCGTGCTCTACAACATGGCGCTGCAACCCGCGGAGCCGGTGCAGCAGAACGTGCAGGCGTATGTGGAGCACGGCGGCGGACTGCTCGTGCTGCACCATGGCATCCTCAACTTCGAGGAGTCGGACTGGTTCCGCGACGTGGTGGGCGGCCGCTACCTGCTGAATCCGAAAGACGGCATGCCCGCATCCACGTACTTGCACGACCAGGACATGGATCTCCGTGTCGTTACGGCACATCCGATTACCCGAGGCGTGTCACTCACGCGAATCCACGACGAGACGTACAAGGGCATGTGGATCGCGAAGACCAATACGGTCCTCCTCGCCACGACCAATGCCACGAGCGATCCGGCAGTTGCATGGATCAGCGCGTATCCGAAGGCACGTGTCGTCTACATCCAGCTCGGACATGGGGCAGAAGCCCACCACGATCC
>JBKPMA010000312.1:0-7019 GCA_046731935.1 Acidobacteriota bacterium | reverse complement strand
GCGACATCTACGGTAGCGGCGGCAGCTCCGGTCTTCAACGCGACGACCTCGTTCTTCAGCCCCTGTAGCACGTCGTGGTGGAAGTACAACGTATCGAGTTTCACGAGCACCTTCTGCCTGACGAGCAGGCCGAGGATGCGCGCAACCACAGCTGGCGCGAGCTGCAGCTTCGCGGGTAGGTCGGCAGTGTCTGGCGGTTTGAGCCCACCGTCCTTTACCGCAGCTTCGATCCGATCGCGAGCGATGATCTCTTCGGCATCGAGCGACACGTGCCGTCCTGCCACTGCGAGGCGATCGCGCCCGACGACGACGCCAGCCGTCGCGAGATCCGCCAGTACACGCTCGAACAGTGGAAGCGGCGCGCCGTGGAAGAGACGCCCGCGGACTTCTTCGCGTGGGATCCCCTCCGAGAGCGGCTGCGCTTGATGAAAGTCGCGAACGAGGCGCTCCACACGCTCTGCGAGCCGCGCGCGCAGCCCCGCCTCGAACAAGGTTCCGCCGACCTCGTCGACCATCTGCGCCGCCACCAGACGCGCGATGACGCCCGCGGTCCGGCTCGGCGGCACGCCGGCACGTATGGTCAGCTGCGGACTCGGAAGGCCCCGCAATCCCTGCTCTTCGACGAACGTGCGGATCGCCTCGTCGCTTACGTTGCCACCCGTGCCTCTCGGCCGCAGGCGCGCAAATCGAGACGCGGCTCGCCCGTGACGGATGCCGCTGCGCGGCGCGTGCGGATCGAGGATGACACCGCCGCCGATCGTCAGGATGGGTGAATAGGCGCGTATGACGAACCGATCGCCGCGTGTCACGGCGAGAGACGATTCGAGCCGGAGACGTGCCGCTGTCGTGTGCCCGGGTGGCAGCATGTCATCCGGCAATCCTGACGGCAGGCTGACCCGAGCCATCACTTCCGCCGTGCCCTGATGGACGCGCACCCGAGTGCCCTGTTTCAGCGGCCGCGCCGACGGCAGCAGCTGTAGATCCGCATCGATGGTGCGCGTGGGCTCCAGCGTCCCGCGTGCGGCCAGCGTATCTCCGCGTCCGACGCTGGCGGCGTCCACGCCGCCGAGATTCACCGCCACGCGCTGGCCCGCGTGGGCGATGGTCTGCTTCAGACTGTGCACCTGCACGCCGCGTATCTTTGCCGTCGCGCCACTCGGCAGCAGCCCGAGGTCGTCGCCCTCGGTGATCGTTCCACTCACCAGCGTGCCGGTCACGACGGTACCGAAACCGCGGACGCTGAACGAACGATCGATCGGCAGGCGTGCGGCGCCGTCGCGCGGTCGCGCAGCCACGCCGGTCATGAGGGCGCGCAGTGCGTCGCGGAGATTGTCGAGACCTTCGCTCGTCACGGCCGACACTGGGACGATCGGCGCGTGCTCGAGCGGAGATCCCTCGAGCAGCGCCGCCACGTCCTGACGCGCGAGCTCCAGCATCTCGTCGTTCACCAGGTCCGCCTTGGACAAGGCGACGATCCCGTGTGTGACACCAAGCAGCCGGCAGATATCCACGTGCTCGCGCGTCTGCGGCATCACCCCCTCGTCTGCCGCGACGACGAGCAGCACCGCGTCGATCCCACCCGCACCCGCCAGCATGTTCTTCACGAATCGCTCGTGGCCCGGGACGTCCACGAACGCGAAACTCCGATCACCGTCGATCCAGTGAGCGAACCCGAGATCGATGGTGATCCCACGCGCCTTCTCTTCCTTCAATCGATCCGGATCGATGCCGGTCAGCGCCAGGACCAGGCGGCTCTTGCCATGATCGATGTGTCCGGCGGTACCGACGACTAGGGAAGACATCACAAGAGGAGGGGAAGGGCCAAAGGCTGAAGGCTGAAGGCTAAGGGCCAGCGGCTACGGCTAAGGCCTGAAGGCCACGGGCTCAAGGCTACGGCGCCGTGAAGCCTGCCTGTAGCCTCCCGCCCGATGCCTGCAGCCCGCCGCCTGAAGCCTGAAGCCTGCAGCCTGAAATATTATCGCCGCTTGTATGCTTTCCTCGTCGCTCGCTCGCGCTTGCCGGGCCGTTGTTTGCGGCGCTGTTCTGACTTCGGCTTTGCCTTGCTTCGGCGCGGACCGCGCCGACGCTCGTCTTCCCGCAACGCATCGAGCACATCACTGAGACCCAGATCGATCTGCCGCCGCTCGAGATCGACCCGAACCACCTGGACGCGCACGCGATCGCCGAGCCGGAACGTCTTCTGCGTGTTCTCTCCGCGCAGTGTGTGCGTCGACTCGAGAAAGCGATAGTAGTCGTCGGCCATGCTCGAAATGTGGACGAGGCCTTCGACGAAGTGTTCGACCAGTTCGATGAACAGACCGAACGCCGCCACGCCGGTGATGAAGCCGTCGAACTCATCACCGACCTTGTCGGCCATGAACCGGACCTTCTTCCACTGCACCAGTTCACGCTCGGCTTCGTCCGCTCGGCGTTCCATCGCGGAGGTGTGCCGCGCGATCTCCGGCAGGTCCTCATCCAGCTCTTCGCGCGCGGCCTCGTCAATCGTGCCCTGCCGGATCCCGCGAAGCAGACGATGGACGACGAGGTCCGGATAGCGCCGAATCGGCGACGTGAAGTGCGTGTAATAAGGCGCCGCGAGCCCGAAGTGACCCAGGTTCACGTGTGCGTATCGCGCTTTCTGCATCGTCCGCAGCATGAGAAGCGCGATTGGCTTCTCTTCCGGCTTGCCCTTGATCCGCTCCACGAGCTTCTGGAAGTGACGCGGACGGATGGCGCTCGAGGACGTCGCGAGCGAGTAGCCGAACCCTTCGATGAACTCCTCGAACTGGCCGACCTTCACGTCGTCGGGCTGCTCGTGGACGCGATACAGACCGGGCGCTTCCTGCTCCGCGATGAACTCGGCAACCGTTTCGTTCGCGAGGAGCATGAACTCCTCGATGATCCTGTGCGCGACGTTTCGCTCCGCGATGATGATGTTCTCGATGAGGCCCTGATCGTCCATGACGACCTCGGGCTCCGGTAGATCGAAATCGATCGAGCCGCGACGGCGGCGCCGCACGTTGAGGATGCCGAACAGCTCATGCATCAGTTCGAACATCGGCAGCAACGGCTGATACTCGGCCATCGTCGCAGGATCCCGATCGGTCACGATGGCGTTCACAGCCGTATAGGTCATCCGGGCCGAGCTGTTGATGACGCCGTCGTGAAACTCGGCGCGCACGACCTCGCCGTTGCGCGACACTTCCATGAGGCACGACTGCACCAGCCGGTCCACGTGCGGATTGAGTGAGCAGAGTCCCGTCGCCAGCGCCGAGGGAAACATGTGAACCGCTCGCTCTGGGAAGTAGACCGACGTGCCGCGCTCGTACGCTTCGGAGTCGAGCGCGCTGCCCTCTTCGACGTAGTGCGACACGTCCGCGATATGGACGCCCAGCCAAAAATGACCGTTTGCCAGCTTCTCGATCGTGATGGCGTCATCGAAATCACGTGCGTGCTCGCCGTCGATCGTCACGGTCTGCCGTCCGCGAAAGTCGGTGCGGCCCTTGAGGTCGCGCTCCCGGACCACTCCACCGAGGCGTTGCGCTTCGGTAACGGCGGCGTCGCCGTGCACGTCGGGAATGTTGTGCTTCCTGATGATGATCTGCGTATCCACGCCGGGCCGGTCGATAGGACCCAGGACTTCGACAATGCGGCCGAGCGGTGGACGTGCGGGCGTTGGCCATCGTGTGATCTCGACGAGCACCATGTCGGCCGGAGACGCGCTCCTCGTTTCGCCGGATGGCACCTGCACCTCGGCGAGCAGCCGCTTGTCAAACGGCACGACGTACCCGAGCCCGGCCTCGTCGACCTCAAAGCGTCCGACGATCGACTGGTTCGCGCGCTCGAGGATCCGGATGATCCGTCCCTCGATGCGATCCGCGCCATGCCGATGTTCAATACGAGCGACGACGCGGTCGCCGTGGAGCGCTTCGGTCAGGTTGGGCGCGGAAATGTAGAGATGGGGCTCATCGGCCACATCTGGGATGACGAATCCGAAACCGCGCGCATGGGTTTCCAGCCGGCCGACCACGACGTCCATGCGGTCGGCAAGGCCGAAGCGGTTGCCGCGGATCTTGATCAGATCGCCGGTGGCGACGAGTGCTTTGAGATGCCGGCGGAGCGTGGATCGATCCTGCCGCGGCACACGGAGCACCTGCAGCAGCTCCTGAACTGTCGCAGGATGATCCGCGCGCTCACGGATGAGCGCCAACACCTGGTCGCGGGAGAGCGTGCTCAAGGTTGTGTATGCGCCGCAGCGGAGATTGCCTGGAGGGCGCGCTCCGCAGGCGTATGCGCGTCTTGACGCATCTGAGCCGCGAAACGCTGGCTGGCCGTAAGGTCATTCAGCGCGGCACGCAATCGCTCGACGCGCGGATCTTTCGCGTCCGCCGCAGCCAGCATATCGGACGTCGAGGACACGATTTGGCGAGCGGCCTCGAAATTCTGCGCCGCCGATCCGAAGTTGAGACTATAGAGATCGACACGGCCACCGAGAACCCGGCTGCGTGCGTCGGTCAGCCGGAGCCGTAGCTCCGCTTCAGCCACTCGCCGCTCCACAGGCCAGCGTCCCGCAGCGCCCCAGAGCCAGCCGACAGCCAGAGCCAGCGCAAGTCCGAGCGCGATCAGCCCCGCGATCTTGAGCGAGCGCATGTTCATGATTCCTCCGGTGGCAGGTCGGGCCCCACGAGCGCCACCTGCAGATCACCGACATTGGTCCCGGTTGGTCCAGTCTTGAGAAGCCCGTCCACTCCCTCGAAGAAGGCGTAGGCGTCGTTGCGCTCAAGATACTCCAGCGGGTCGAGTCCGTGCGCGGATGCTGCCGCGAGCGTCGCCGCCGACACGGCCGCTCCGGCGGCATCGGTCGGGCCGTCGATGCCATCGGTGCCGATGCTGGTCACCAGGATCGATCTGCCGGATGGCAGGTTCGGCAGAAGAGCGAGCGCAAACTCCTGGTTACGTCCGCCGCGACCGTTGCCGCGCACGCTCACTGTTGTCTCTCCAGACGAGATGACGCACGTCCGCTGCGGACGTGTCGCGAGCAGTTGCGTGAGCCGCCTTGCATACACGGCCGCGGCCATTCGCGCTTCGCCGACAACAGGTTCGTCGAGTACGAGGGGCGCATAGCCTCGCGCGCCGGCTTCCCGCGCCGCGGCAGTCATCGCGTCGCGCCGCGACCCGATCACGGCGAACGAGGACGCTGCCAGACGCGGATCGCCTGGCTTGGGTGTTTCGGGCTCGTCGCCCCGCGCGCCTCGCTCGAGGTGCGTTACGGCCGCAGACGGAAACCGCGCGCGACCGCCCGCGCGATCGAGCACCGCGAGCGCGTCCGCAAAGCTGCTCGTATCGGCGACTGTCGGTCCGGACCCGATCACACTCGGATCATCGTCGACGACGTCTGAGATGGCGAGTGTCAGGACCGGACCCGATGCGGCAGCTGCCAACTGGCCGCCTTTGATCGACGAAAGGTGCTTGCGGACGGCGTTCACCGCGTGGATAGGCACGTCTGCCGCGAGCAGGTGACGTGTCACGGACTGCTTGTCGCTCAAGGACACTGAGGGCACGGGCAATGCCATCAGCGCCGACGTACCACCAGACAGCAGCACGATGAGCGGCGACCCGGCGCTCGATGAGCACGCCAACGCCAGCGCGGACTGCGCCGCCGCGACACTTCTCGCGTCGGGCACAGGGTGGCTGCCGGGAACGATCCGGAATCCGGGCGGCACTGGGTCGTCGAGCTGTGTTCCCACTATGAGTCCGTCTCGTACACGCACACCTTGATCCACCAGCGCACGCGCCATGGCGGACGACGCCTTGCCGACCGCGAGTACTGTCAGCGGCGACTCGAGCGGAAATGGAAAGTCTGAAGAGAGGAAGTACCGGCGGATAAGGGTTGCGGCGCTCACGCCGGCAATGGCTTCGGATACCACGGCCGCAGCATCCGTGCGAAGCTCGGCGTCGGCCGGAATCAGTTGACCTGCTTGGGATCCGACCAGGCCGAGAGCCCGGTGAGGACGTCTATCTTGTGCAGAAGCTTGCTGACAACCTGATCGGCGTCCTGCTGGACGCAGAGTCGATCGAGTTGTTTGAGGATCCGTCCAAGCGCCGCCTCGACGTCACAGATGACGCGCTCGGAGTAGTACTCACGCTGCAATTGCAGGCAGCGTTGATGTTTGAGGAACTCTTCGCGATAGAACTCGGAAATTGTGGGTACGGTTGCGCGTAGCTGCCGCTGACCAGACAGGAAGCGGGACATGCGAACCCTCGGGTGAGGCATCCAGGCGGACCGTTTTTCAGTGTAGGCCCCGCGCCGTGGGCGTGTCAACGGTGACGTGGCCGGGTGCAGGAGCCGTGTGCGCGTTCGCTCACCGCGCGCTGCGGGACGCGATGATACCGCCGAGGCAGCCCACGACCATGCCCCCGGCGATCAATCCAAGCATCCACAGGGGCGGCAGAAACGCCAGCGTCTGGACCTGCGCCACGCCCAATCCTGTCGTGAGCGCTCCGAGCCGCGTTCGCACCACCAGGTAGGTCACGTACAAGCCAGCGAGCGCAATCGTGGCTCCTACCCCACCCTGCAGAATCCCTTCGACGATGAATGGTCCGCGGATGTAGGCAAGCGGAGCGCCGACGAGCTGCATGATGTCAATCTCGTCGCGCCGGGCATGGAGCGCCAACCGCACGACGCTGGCGACGGTCATGGCGGCGGCGACGACGAGAATCGTCGCGAGCGCAATCCCGGCCAGCCGCCCGGCGGCCGCGACAGCCGCGAGTCTCGCAATCCACCGGCGGTCATACCGCACATCGCTGACGCCGGGCAGCTTCCGCAGCTCGGAGGCGAGGAGATCCACCTCGCCGTCAGTACCAGCTCCGGGTGCCAGGCGGACCTCAAACGACGCGGGGAGCGGCTGGTCGCCGATGGTCTTGGCGGAAGCCGCCAGTTCGGGGAACAGTCGAGCAAACCGGCGCATGGCCTCGTCAGGCGGCACGTACTCGCGCGACACCGCTGCCCTGTTGTGCGT
>JBKPMA010000311.1:0-4358 GCA_046731935.1 Acidobacteriota bacterium | reverse complement strand
GCCGGTGTATCGACGAAGACGATGATGGGCCGGCCGAACTTCTCGGCCATCTGCATGGCGCGAAGCGCTTTTCTGTATCCCTCCGGCTTTGCATACCCGAAGTTGCGGAAGATCTTCTGCTTCGTGTCGCTGCCGCCCTTCTGGTGACCGACGACCATCACCGGGGTGCCTTTGTAGTGCGCGAGTCCGGTCACGATGGCGTGATCGTCGGCGAAGCGACGATCGCCGTGGATCTCCATGAAGTCCGTGAACAGCATGTCCACGTACTCGAGCACGCTCGGCCGGGCGGGATGCCGCGCCACCAGCACGCGCTGCCATGGCGTCAGGGTCCGGTACAGCTCGCCACGAATCGAGTCGATTCGCTGCTGCAGCCGCGTGATGTCAGCCTCCCTGGAAGGCGTTGATGGCAGCATCGACAGCGCCTCGATTTCCTTCTGGAGCACGCCGATCGGTTCTTCGAACTCGAGCAGCTCAGGCATGACTCCTCATCGTAGCGCGACCGCGCGTTCGCCGCAGATCTTCTTCACCTCGTCCAGAAACGCGGCGGACGCCTTGACGCGGATGTGAGACGACACCTGCGCCTGCACGTGCAGCCGCGACGCGCCGTTCTTCAGCTCCAGGTGCAGTGTGACGGGCTTGTCTCCACGATTCCGTGCGAACAGATCGGCCAAGGCTTCCAGCGTCGCGCGGGTATGCGGCGGCATGGCCAGCGTGATCGCCAGCTCGCGGGCGAGCTTTTCCCGAACTGCCGCGATTGGCAGGATGTCCGACGCGAGCAGCCGCGCTTCCTCGTCGTCGCGCTCGAGCTTACCGCGGACCACCACCAGCGTGCCGTTCTCGTTGAGCGCCGCCGCGCGGGCGTAGGTGTCCTTGAATGCCAGCACCTCGATGCTGCCGTGGCGATCTTCGAGGAAGAACACGGCCATCCGATCGCCTTTGCGCGTCTTCAGCGGCCGGACTGCCGTGACGACGCCGCCGGCGCTGGTCTCGTCGCCTCCGCGCTGGCCCGACGACCGTGCGGGCATTGGGGGCGCTGCGGCCGGCTGGGCAGGCTCCGCGTCATGACCGAGCAAATCGGCAATCGTTTTGGCGCCGAACTCCTTGAGGTCGGCCGCATAGCTGTCGATGGGATGGCCGCTCCAGTACAGACCGAGCGCTTCCTTCTCGTACGTGAGCTGCTCGATCTCCGTCCAGGCCGTCGCCGCAGGCAACGTATTCGTGCGATCCGCGGCCGCGTCCGGACCCTCGCCGCCGCCACCGAACAGATCGGCCTGCCCGAGGTCCCGGTCGCGCTGATAGCGCGCGGCGTGTTCGACCGCGGCGTCGAGCGCGCTCATCAGACGCGCGCGGAGCTGCCGTGTCGGCAGCGGATCGGCGCCCGCCGCCACCGGCGGCGCCAGTGAATCGAGAGCGCCCGCCTTGACGAGGCTTTCGAGCACGCGCTTGTTCACCAGGCGCAGATCCACACCTTCGCACAGCTCGTGCAGCTCGGATACCCGTCCTCGGCTCCGGCGATGGTCGAGAATCGATTTGATGGCGGTGTCGCCGACGTTCTTGATGGCCGTCAGACCGAAGCGCACACCCTGCGGCGTCACCGTGAACTGCAGTTCGCTTTCGTTGACGTCCGGGGGGAGGATCGGGATGTCGCGATCCTTCGACTCTCCGAGGTAGAGCGCGAGCTTGTCGGTATTCTGTGCCTCGATCGTCAGCAGCGCCGCCGCGAAGTGCCATGGATAATTGGCCTTCAGGTACGCCGTCTGATACGCAAGATAGGCATACGTCGTCGAGTGCGACTTGTTGAAGCCGTACCCGGCGAAGTGCTCCATCAGCTCGAAGATGCGCGTCGCCTTCTTCTCGGTGATGCCGTTCTTCTTCGCACCTCCGACGAACTTCTCGCGCTGTGCCTGCATGGCCGCCGCGTTCTTCTTGCCCATCGCCTTGCGCAGGACATCCGACTGGCCCAGCGAGAAGCCGGCGAGCACGCTGGCGATCCGCATGACCTGTTCCTGGTACGCGATGACGCCATAGGTGTCGGCCAGGATGGGCTCTAGCTGCGGCAGCTCGTATTTGATTTCGGTCTTCCCCTGCTTGCGCGCGATGAAGTCGTCGACCATTCCGCTGCGGAGCGGGCCTGGCCGGTAGAGGGCATTCAACGCAATCAGGTCGTCGAGCCGCTGAGGCCGGGCCTTTCGGAGAATGTCCCGCATCCCCGAGCTCTCGAACTGGAACACGCCGTACGTCTGCCCTTCTCCGAACAGCTGATACGTCTTGGCATCGTCGAGCGGCACCGCATCGATGTCGAGCTGCTCGCCGGTCGTCCGTTGGATCTCCTCGAGCGCGTCATGAATGAGCGTGAGCGTGCTCAGCCCCAGGAAGTCCATCTTGAGCAGGCCAATCCGCTCGACTTCCTTCATGGCCCACTGCGTCACGATTTCGTCGCGCCCGCCTTTGTAGAGCGGCGCGAACTCCGTGATGGGCGCTGGAGCGATCACGACGCCGGCGGCATGTGTGGATGCGTGCCGCGTCATGCCCTCGAGGCGCCGCGCCACGGAGAGCAGTTCGCGAACCTTCGGATCCTGCGCCTCGAGCTCCTTGAGAGCGGGGCTCTCCTCCATCGCCTTTTCGATGGTCATGTCGAGTGCGGCGGGGATCAGCTTGGCGACCTTGTTGGCCTCGGCCAGCGGCATGTCGAGTGCGCGCGCGACGTCGCGCACGGCCGCCTTCGCCTTCATCGTGCCGAACGTGATGATCTGCGCGACGTTGGCGCGGCCGTACTTGCGCGTCACGTACTCGATGACCTCACCCCGCCGGCGCTCGCAGAAATCGATGTCGATGTCGGGCAGCGACACGCGTTCGGGATTCAGGAAGCGCTCGAAGATCAGATCGAATTCGAGCGGGTCGACGTCGGTGATGCGCAGACACCACGCGACGAGGCTGCCGGCAGCTGACCCGCGGCCGGGACCGACCGGAATTCCCTGCTCGCGCGCATACCGGATGAAATCCCAGACAATCAGGAAGTATCCCGGGTACTTCATCCGCTTGATCATCTCGATTTCGTACGACAACCGGGAATCGTAGTCGTCGATTGGATGGCGGAGCGCGCCAATCCCAGCGAGATGCCGCAGCCGCGGAAGACGTTCGGCGAAGCCATTCCTGACCTCGCGCTCGAAGTATTCGTCGAGCGTGAAGCCCACGGGTACGTCGAAGTCCGGCAGGTGGTTCTCGCTGGTGCTCAGATCGACGTCGCACCGCTCGGCGATCCGCAGCGTGTTGAGCAGCGCCTCCGGGTAGTCCCCGAACGTCGCGGCCATCTGCTCGTACGTCTTCAGAAAGAACTGGTCGCCGTGATAGCGGAGGCGCGTCGTGTCCGTGACGGCCTTTCCCGTGCCGATGCACAGGAGGACGTCATGCGGGATGTGATCGCCCTGCTGCAGATAGTGCACGTCGTTGGTGCAGACGAGCGGCAGGCCGAGATCCTTGGCGAGCGGCACGAGGCCGCGGTTGACGACTTTCTGATCCTCGATGCCGTGCCACTGCATTTCGAGGAAGAAGTTCGACGGTCCCAGGATGTCGCGATACGTGGACGCTGACGCGAGCGCGCCCGCGATGTGGTCTGTCGCCAGATGCGAGGGAATTTCACCCTTCAAGCAGCTGCTGAGACCGATGAGCCCTTTCGCGTGCTTCGCCAGCAGCTCCTTGTCGATCCGTGGCTTGCGATAGAACCCTTCTGTGTATCCCGCAGAGACCAGTTTGATCAGGTTGTGCCAGCCCTCCCGCGTTTCGGCCAGCAGCACCAGGTGATTGTACGTCTCAGTCGGCGGCCCGCCGCGATCGTGACGGCTCCCGGGTGCGACGTACACCTCACACCCGAGAATCGGCTTAATCCCGCGGGCACGCGCGTGGTCGTGGAACGTAATTGCCGAGAACATGTTGCCGTGCTCGGTGACGGCAACCGCGGGCATCTTCAGCTTGACGGCCTGATCGAGCAGCTCGTCGATCCGGCACGCGCCGTCCAGCAGGGAGAACTCGGTGTGCAGGTGGAGATGGACGAACTCAGACATGAACGACGCGCATTGCGGAATGACGATTGACGGATGACGAATGGCCCACGCGTCGTGCCGCGTCGCTCGCGCTCAGTGCGTCGCAGTGAGACCCCGGAGGTTGGAATCTAATCGTCATTCTTCATTCGTCAATCGTCAATGCCTATTCCCATTCAATGGTGGACGGCGGTTTTGAACTGATGTCGTAGACGACGCGATTGATCCCTTTGACTTCGTTGACGACGCGCGACGAGATGCGCTCCAGTACAGTGTGCGGCAGGCGCGCCCAGTCGGCCGTCATGCCGTCGCGGCTCTCGA
>JBKPMA010000310.1:0-4215 GCA_046731935.1 Acidobacteriota bacterium | reverse complement strand
AGCCGGGCCAGGTCACTATCACCCTCCTCCGTCAGGTGGATTCCGTCACGCCGGAACAGCCGGTGCCGGTCTGGCATCGCCGCGAAATGCGCCGCAGCGTCACAGAGGATCGCTCCGCTCGACCTCGCCGCGCGGCGAGTTGCCTCGACATACGCCTGATGCACTGGAATCAGATCGTCGAGCCGCCGGAGGTGGCGCATTTTCAGGTACTCCGGCTCCGATCCCGCGACATGGTTCGCGCCGGCCGTGATGAGGACCGCCTGTGCACCGGTGGCATGGATGCGTCTGACCATGTCCGTCAGAGTGGACTCGTACGTCGCAACATCCACACGATTAGGGCGGCCTGAAACCGGTCCGCCGAGAACAGCGCGCACCTTGGCGAGCAACTGCACGGTCCGCACGTGATCCGACAACCACGTGAGCACACGATAGCGCCGGATCTCGTTGTCCGGTGGCCCGAGCGCGATCCAGTGATCGTTCCAGCCGTAATAGATCGTCACGACGTGCGGATGCATCGGCAAGACGTCGCGATCGAGCTGCCAGCTGCCCTGCACGACCGTCCACCCGCCCACACCCACCTTGATGCCCCGCTTCAGTAGCGGACGCTCCGTGGACAGGATCGCAAGCGTCTTGGATGGGTAGGTCCCGAACTCGGTGCACGAATCGCCCATGAACACAACCGCTGGCGCTGCACGCCGCCCCGCCTCTAGGCCGTCGTCGTAGTTCCTGGTCACCCACAGTAGATCCGGATCCGATCGATAGACCTGCGTCAGTGCCTTTGGGTCGGGCCATCCGACTTGGACGACCGGAAAGGCCTGGTACTCGAATCCCGTCACGCGCAATGCGATTTCTACGACGATGAGCGCCAGGACGACGGAGACCGTCGCCGCGAGCGCAAGGCCGACAACCTTCTGACGCGTGTTGAGCATGACGGCGCGTTGAGCCTGGACAGCTTCCTCGTCCACTCGAACCTGACGAACGGATTCGTGAAGGAAAGAGGTCGTGATTTGGCGCGTGATCGTCAATCGACTGACCGGGTATTGTCAATCGGATCGCGCGCAGGTGCCTGACGGCCGTCTACGCGGAAAATGACGCCACGATGTCAAGCGCTCGGGCGACGTCGGCTTCGTTGGTGGCCAGTCCGACGGACAATCGGACGGCGCCGGCGGGACGCTCAGTACAGCGGGAGAAGCGCTCCGGAGTGAACCGATCACCCAGCACCGCGAGACACGAGGCGGTCGTCGACGCCGAGAGGCCAAAGGCGCGTTCGGCCGCGCCTGGGTTGCAGAAACATCCGCCCCGGACCGACACGCGGGCGAGGCTCGCTTTCTGCTCGACCTCGCCAAACGGGACCACGCGACCGTTCCGCTCGAGGATGTTGAACGCGATCGTGCCGCCTCGATCGGTCGTGTCCGCAGGGCCATACACCACGGTCGCCGGCGACCCGTCACGGTGCCGCATTCCGGCCAGCCGCTCCAGAACGATCCCGGTCAGCTGCGCGACGTGCGTCGAAAGCCTCGACATCCCCACCCGTTCGAGCAGCTGGAAGCCAGGCTCCAAGGCGGCAATCGCCAGGTAGTTTCCCGTCCCGTCTTCGAACCCTTCGTGCGACGGCTGCAGCCGGTGCGCATCGGCCGCCACGGACGCGTACGTGACGGTGCCGCCCGCAAACCACGGCCGCCGCAACCGCTGCAGCGCATCGCGGCGTGCGACGAGTGCGCCGACACCCGTGGGATAGCCGAACAACTTGTAGAAGGACAGCGCGACGAAGTCTGCTGGACACGAACCGAGACTCAAGGGATGGCTCGGGACGAACGCGGCGGCGTCGAGCAGCACGTCGTAGCCCAGACGTTTTGCCTGACACACCAACGAGAGCGGATGTCTGACTCCGGAAAAGTTGGACTGCGCGGGGAACGCGAAAAGACCTGCACGGGCGGACCGGGCTGAGAGGACGGCGGCCGGGTCCGCGAGACGAAGATCCGGCTGCAAGGCGAGATACGCGATCGGCGCACGTGCGCGCCTGGCGTACTCGCGGATGCCGTTCACCGAGTTGTGATTGTCGGCGGTCAGCACGAGCCCGCGATCCTCGGCAAAGGGATAACTCTCGGCGACCAGTTTGATTGCGGCGGTCGCGTTGGCGGCAAAGCAGACGGTGTACGCGGAGGGGTCGGCATCGAGAAAGGACAGCACTCGCGCCCGGGCTCTGTCGATCGTCTCGGTACTCAGACGCGATGCGCCGTGATCCGCGTGCGGATTGCCGAAAATCCGCGAACGCAGGCACGCGGTATGCGCGCGGACCTGCGAGTCGGCGTACAAGGCCGCGCCGGTGTAGTCGAGATAGGCGTGCCGCTGGCGATCGAGCCGCGCAAACTCCACGCGGCGCAGCTGCTCGAAAAAATCATCCGGGCGGCGATGGTCCGCGCAGGGCATCAGCATCCCCTGCGCCTCAATCGCGCGATTTCTGCAGTAGACGGCTGCGGACGTTCGACCAGAGGAGAAACGCCGGCGCCGCGTTCGTGTGTCGTGGAAGCGCGGGCTTCCGTCTCGCCCGATGTGCTCCGGCCAGAGCCTGCGGCACTCTCGACCACTCTTGGCACTCCGCCGAAGTACCGGCTCAGCGCGGCCACTCGATCGAATCGGGCGGCCTCTTCCGGCGATTGCGATGCGGGACGCGCGGGATTCAACACTTCGTCCACCCATTCAGCCAGGCCGCCGCGGAGAAAGTAGACGCGCTCGTGGCCGAGCGCGCGCAGGAACACCCACGCCTGTGCCGCATGGCCGCCCGCGCCGGAATACAGAACGATCGTCTCCGCCGGCGCGAACCGTCCCGAAGGTAGTGACTCGATTGGAAGGTTCGTTGCGGTCGGTAGGTGGAACGCCGCAAACTCGGCCGCGGGCCGCACGTCGATCACGCGAAGGCCAGGCTTCCGATCGCGAATCCATTCGGCGAGCTCGATAGCGGTGACATGGTCGTCTTCGTGCGCGACGATTGACGCCAGCTTCGCGACGTCTACCTTGCCAGAGGACGCCGCATAGGGAGTGCCGCCGAGCGGCGCGAGCACCGCGGTGCCCACGAACACGGCGCCCAACCACACGGGTCGCGGCCGTGAAGATGGTCGCCCCTCGATTCGCTCGGCGGCCGCGAAGCCCGCGATCGCCACGGCGACGACGATGACGACGACGACGCCATAGGGCAGACCGACAGCCTGTGGCAGCGTGAACGCGCCGCGCGGGGTACTCTCGTAGAACGCTCTCAGCGGTTCGAAGAACAGGCCCGTGACCAAGACGCCCGCGAACATGCCTCCCACGGTGGCGAGCCCGTCGACTCGGCCGGTGGCAGCCGCAACGCACGACGTCCCGGGACACAGTCCTGAGACGGCGAATCCCACGCCGAAAATCAGCCCGCCGGCAATCTGCGGCGCGAGGTACGTTTCAGGCACGTACACGCGCGACAGGTCAAGCAATCCGAGGCGGCCCAGCCAGAACGCGCCCAGCATGGCCGTGACGATGGCGGAGAACATGACTTTGAAGACGGTGAGATCGGTCAGATAGAACTGACCCATCAACTTCCGGGCGCTTCCAAGACCCGCGCGCTCGAGCGACCATCCAAACGCGACACCCAGAATGAGCGCAGCCACGAACGGCGCCCATGTGTCGGCCACGCTGCCGTCGAACCAGGGCGCCATTACGCCCACAACTTCCGCACGAAGGGGGCGGCCGCATATGCACCGGCGAACGCCGCGACGACGAACAGCCAGCTCCCGACGCTGAGGAGCGCACCGCCGGTCAGCGCCTGCCCGCTCGTACAGCCTCGCGCGAGCACGGCGCCTACGCCCATGACGACACCTCCGCCGGCAGCCGAGGCGAGCCGTGCGCCCGACGACGCGTGCGGTCCGTGCTCGATCTCCCGCCGAACGCGCCCGGCCAGCCACGCCGAGAGATAGCCGCCGATGACGACGCCGACCAGTTCGATGAGCAGCCAGTCGAGCCACGGACTGCCGCCTGACAGGTAGCGCGAGAAGAACGGGTTTGCCGCAGCTCGATCCGGTGCGACGGCTGCGACGAGACCTGCGGCGCCGCTGCCGAAGGCACCCGACGCTCCGAGTCCTCGGCCGACCGTCACATACGCGGCGAGCAGGACCAGACCGAGACCTGCGCCAGTCAGATACGGATCGGAGTACGGGCGGCGCGATGTCATGGCCATGACCCGGTTAC
>JBKPMA010000309.1:0-5888 GCA_046731935.1 Acidobacteriota bacterium | reverse complement strand
GATCGCCATGACGCCGATGCCGCCCACCATCAGCGCGATCGAGGAGATCACCACGAGCGCCAGGAAGACCGCGCGCGTGAACTGATCAAAGATCTTCATGATCACGTCCGACGTCAGGATGTCGAAATTGTTCTCCTGATCGAGCTTCAGCCGGTGCCGGCTCCGCATGACCTGCTCGATCTCGGCAATCAGCTTCGCGCGCGGCGTGCCGGGATAGGGCACGACGGCGATCATCAGGAAGCGCGAGATCAAGCCGCGGAACCGCGGCGGCGGATACAGCTTGTCGTACGTCGTGATCGGAATGACGGCAAACTCGTCCGGGTTGCCGCCGAGAGGACTCGGCCGCTTGCCCATGACGCCCACGACGGTGAACTCGTTCTGTCCGATCCGGATCTTCTTGCCGATTGGATCGGTCACCTTGAACAGCACGTCTGCGGGTGCGTACCCCAGCACGGCGACCATCCGGCGATGATCCACTTCGAAGTCGTTGAAGAACCGGCCCTGCTCGATCGACAGATAGTTGACTTCAGGGAAGTTTGCCGTCGCGCCCACGACGGCCATTTCCTTCGTCGACTCCTTGCCGATGCTCAAACGCTGCTGCTGGGTGCCGGGACCGCCTCCCAGCTGCTCCGCCACCAGCATGACCGATGGCGCACCCGACTTGATCGCGCGCGCGTCTTCTTCGGTCAGGTCTGGACGCCGCATCACGTCCCAGAACTGCTTGCCGCTGGCAAAGCTCACGATGCTCATCTTCGCCACGTAGACCGTGTCGGCGCCCATCTGCCGGATCAGGTTTTCCATCTGATCGCCGAAGCCACGGATGAGCGACGTCATCCCCACGATCGACGTGACGCCAATCACGACGCCGAGAATCGTCAGCGCCGATCGCATCTTGTTCGTGATGAGCGTGCTCACGGCCATCGTGAGGATCTCGGAGAGCAGGCCGTAGCGGAAGCGAGGAGTCTTCATTGGTGATCCGCGCAATGACGGATGCAGGTTGATGATTGACGAATGGCTGATCGCGCGTGTCGTCGCTGCGGCGCGCTATTCGTCATTCGTTGCACTTGTAATCGTCAGGGGGTCTGTCGTCGCAGCGCTATTCGTCATTCATCAATCCGCAGTCGTCAATGCAAACGCTATTCACGCCGTAAGGCTTCAATCGGGTCCAGTCTCGACGCGCGCATGGCGGGATAGAGCCCGAAGAACAGTCCGACGATCGCGGTCATCCCGAGGCTGACCGGCACCGACCAGGGCTCGATTTTCGCCGGAAGCGGCGTGAACGCCGAGACCGTGAGCGCGGCGGCAAACCCGAGTGCCGTGCCCACGAGGCCGCCAACGATGGAGAGGGTGGTGGACTCCGTCAGCACCTGCCACACGATATCGCGCCGTTTGGCGCCGAGCGCCTTACGGAGGCCGATCTCGCGGGTGCGCTCGCTCACGACCATCAGCATGATGTTCATGATCACGAGGCCGCCCACGACCAGTGACAGCGACACGACCCCGATCAGGATCGCGAAAATGCCTTTCGAGAAGTTCTTCCAGAACTCCATCAGCGTGTCCGACGTGTACATGCCGAAGTTGTCGTCATCCTTCGGCCGCAGGTGCCGTTTGACGCGCAGCGCGATGCGTGTATCGTCCATCGCGCTCGTGAGCTCGTCTGGCGTCGTAGGTTTGACGGTCAGCTCCAGCGATCGGCGCGATCCGAACAGGCGCTGGAACGCCGTCAGCGGCATCAGCGCGAACTCGTCCTGCGAGTTGCCGAAGACCGATCCCTTCTTCTCGCTGACGCCGACGACGCGGAAGTGGACGCCGTTGATCTGAATCGATTGATCGACGGGATTGCGGCCTTTGAAGAGTTTGTCGGCAGTATCCCAACCGAGGAGCACCACGGGCTGCCCGCGTTCGACCTCGAGCCGGCTGGGCAGACGACCCATCGCGGGCTCGTAGGTCCCGAACTCTTCGTAGCTGGCCGATACGCCGCGGACGCGCGTGCTGTCGAGCAGGACGTCCCTGAAATTCATCGACGCCTGCGCGCCTGATTCGGCCATCACCGCGCTGATGGAGGGACTGAACGATGCGATCGCGCGCGCGTCGAGCATCGTGACGTCAGGATTGCGCCGCCACGCGCGATCCGCCTGCTCGCGATCGGTGATGAACCCGATCTTCTCGACCTTGAACGTGCCGAGGCCGACGTCTTTCACGATGGCGTCGCCCACGTAGGCGTTCATGCCCTGGATCAGCGACACGACCGCAATGATCGAGGTCACGGCCACGATGTTGCCGAGCACCATCATGAACGAGCGCAGCTTGTTGGACCAGACCGAGCCCAGCGCAAGCTTGATGGCGGCGAAGATTTGAATCATGCAGACAGCTCAAAGGCTACCGGCTGCAGGCGACGGACTACAGACTCTTGCAGAAGACCGTAGACCGTAGACCGTAGACCGAAGACTACTTCTTATCTTTCTTCTCCTCCGGCTTCACGGAATCGCCGTCCTTCAGATTGCGCACGTTGTTGAACGGACCCGTGATGACCTGCTGGCCGGCCTGCAGGCCGGACAACACCTCGAAGTACTTGTCTCCCGCGATACCGGTCTTCACCGGGAGGAACTCGGCGCGTCCGTCCTTGACGATGAAGACGCCCTCGGTCTCCTTCCGCTTCTGACCAGGAGGCAGCTCAGCTGCCGACACCGTGGGCTCCGGCGTGCTCGCGCGCCGCTTCTTCTCGTCCCGCGGCGGACGCACGATGTTCCCTTTCGCATCGTAGATCAGCTCGCGGACCGCCATCGCCTGAATCGGCACGCTGAGGACGCTCTTCCGCGTGGCCGTCGTGATGTCGGCGGAGCAGGTGAATCCCGGCCGGGCCGCATCGATCCGCCCGTCGATCGTGACGGTCACTTTGAAATTCGTCGCCTGCTGCCCGGCCGACGTCACCGACGTCGTCTGGATCGGACTGTTCCCGATCTTGGTCACCTTCCCCGTGAAGGTCTGGCCAGGAAGCGCATCAATCGTGACCTTCGCGATCTGATCGATCTTCACCGTCGGAATCTCGGTCTCGTCGACCTCGACCTCGGCCTCGACAATCGACATGTCCGCGACAGTCAGCAGCTGGGTGCCGGCGTTGTTCATCGTGCCGACGACGACGTTCTCACCTTCACGGATGTTGCGGCGCGTGACAATGCCGTCGAACGGCGAGAGCAGCGTGACCTGAGACAGGTTGTAACGGTTGGTGCCGAGCAGCGCCGTTTCCTGCTTGATCATCTCTTCGCGGTTCGCGACATCGGTTTGCCGCGCATCGAGCTCCGTCTCGCGCACCTTCAACAGGCTCTCCGCCTGGTCGAGTGTCTCCCGCGTCGTGAGCCCCTGCTTCCAGAGCTCGCGCTGGCGGTTGGCCTGTTCTTTCGCGAGCGAGAGGTTCGCCTTGGCCGTCTCGATGTTGACACGGGCCTGCGCCAGGCTCGAGCGTGCCGCCGCCACCGAGGCCTCGCTCCGTTCCACGGTGCCCCGGAGCGAGTTCGGATCGATCTCGAGCAGGAACTGGCCCGCCTTGACACGATCGCCCTCTTCGACGGCGAGCCGCGTCACACGTCCCATCTGCACGGCGCTCATGTCGACGTAGCGCTTCGCCTGAATCTTGCCCGAGGCCGAGACGATCGCCTCGAGGTCACGCGTCTTCACAGCCTCGAGGGCGACCTGCGTGCCCGTCTCGCGCTTGAAATAGAAATTGGCGCCGGCCAGAGCCCCAAGCAGGACGACGACGCCGACCCCGATCAGAATCTTCTTGGTTCGCGACACGTTCTAGTGACTCCCGGCGATCGCTCCCATGACGATCGCGACGATTGCCGCAATAGCGACGTAGACGCCCATGAACGAGGCGAAAATCGGCGCGGTCTTGCGGCGGTAGAGCACACCCACGCCGATGGCCAGGACGATCAACCACCAGATCAGGAACAGATCGATCACACCGAGGAACCGCGCGATGACACTCGTTTCATCCAGGAACGGCACGAACACGCCCAGGTTCGTCGGGCTCGTCATGGTCTCCCGGACGTAATTGAGCGGCATCGAGAAAGCGATCTGCAGCAGCTGCACGGCGCCCGCATGCGTCGTGACCGCAAGGACCTGCTTGTAGCTGGCCTCGCCGCCCATCATCGCCGTGAACACGGCGTAGAGGATGCCCGCGAACGCGAACGTCATCACCGTGCCGAATACCAGCGTCGCACCGCCGACGATGTAGCGCATGAAGGGGAGCATCTTTTCCTGCTGCTCCTCCTGCTGCTGCGTCACCGTTCCACCCATCGACTCGATCCGTTTCATCTGTTGATCGAGCATCGCCTCCTGACCCACTTTGGTACTGAGGAAGGCGAACTGCGCACCCGACAACGCCAGCAGCACGACCAGGAACGCGCCCAGCCATTTCGGGTGGGCGGCTATGCTCTTGAAAGTCGCCGCTGGCGAGAAGATCACGCCCGCCAGACGGGCTGGCAGGCTCATCGGCGCAGCCAGAGGCTGCGGTTGTGCGGCAGATTCACTCATAGTCGGTCCACTGGTGGGAAAAGCCGGCGGGCGCTCGTGGCCGTTAAGGCGCCAACACTATATACGTTACCGTTCGTCCCGCTTGTTCCGCCAGCTCGGCACCGGCCCCGGACCACACGTCCCGATCCCGCGCCAGGAAACCTGAACAACATATGGCTCAACACTTTGCAATCGCCAGACCTTCAAATCCCGCCGGTCGCCTGCTCGCGCGACGTCCGACGCATCTCTTCCGCTGGAGGCCCGTCCTACCTCGCGCCCTGCGCCATTTGCCGTGCGCCCTCGGCCTTCTTGTACTGACGCTGTCGGCGGGGTCCGCGGTCCCCGCAGCAGCTCAGAGTGATTTCGACGTCGTGGGCAACCGCGCGCAGGGGATGGGCGGCGCGTTCGTAGCCGTGGCCGACGATGCGTCCGCGGGGTGGTGGAATCCAGCCGGACTCTCGTCCATTCCGGTTGCGGACGTCTCCGTATCGGGCGGCGTCCTCTCCACCGCCGGTGACACGGACGACGCGGTGACGGCACGAACGAGAGGCTGGCGGGCGTCTCCCATATCGGTCTTCTTCGGGCTCCCTGTTCTGGGCGTCAGCTACAACCACCTCACTGTCACCGACATCCGGCCCGCGGCTACAGCTACTGCTGAGCCAGGCCGACAAGAGGACACGGGGACGGCTGCGGGGCGAGTCCTCCGCACGCAGTACTTGGACGCCACGCTGGCCCAATCGATTGGCGACGTGCTCGTCGTCGGAACGACGCTCGGCGTAGTCACCGGCGAGACGGCGTCAGTGAGACTCCCGGCGGGCGGCTCGATAAACGACGCGTTCAGCACGGTTCGAGATCTTCCCGCGGATGGACACGCGCGCTTCGACGCTCATGTCGGGGCGCTGGCGTTCTTCCGCGCTGTGCGTCTGGGTGTCGTCGTGCGCAATCTTGCGGCGCCGCGTTTCGACGATGCCTCGGGTGGATCGATCAGGCTGCCGCGTCAGGTGCGGGTGGGTGCGGCGATCGGTGGCGGCGCGCCGGCGTACCAGCGGCGCGAGTGGTCGGTCGCGTTCGACGCTGATCTCACGACAGTGGACTCGGCCGATGGACGTCGGCGCGCGGTGTCTGTCGGCGTGGAGCGATGGTTGGCGTCACGGCGCGTTGGTGTACGCGGTGGCGCGCGCGTGCAGACGATCGACTCGTCGCGCGCGGCAGTGAGCGGAGGAGTGAGTGTTGCCGTGCGCAGTGGCACGTATGTCGAGGCACTCGTGAGCGGGGGCGCCGACCGCGCCGCGGCGGGCTGGCAGCTCGCCGGCCGGGTGACGTTCTAGGGCACTTCGGTCGATAACTTGTCAGTCCTAGTGCGAATCGACCATGGC
>JBKPMA010000308.1:0-9895 GCA_046731935.1 Acidobacteriota bacterium | reverse complement strand
TCACCGAACAGCTCGCTCCTCAGGCGCTCTCTCACAGGCAGGAACTGCAAGTCGAACTGCGCCGATCGCTGGCACAGATCGACGAGTTCGCCGATCTGCCTGGCCTGCTCGACACCGACCATCGGGATCCTCGCGAAGCGCCGTCGAGCACTGCGGCTTTTGCGGTGTGGCGGCAGACCGAGCTGGCGCGCCGGCGGCTGACATCGTCTGTGGAGCTGTACGCTGCTGACGGATCACTCGTGAGCCGGTACGCGCTCAATCTCCCTGCAGACACGTCAGCCACGCCGCGGTGGAGCGAGGCGCGATGCACGTGGGAACTGTTTGGTGAACCACTGGCCGGCACAGAAGATCGCGTGATGCTGCACGCGGGCCGCGGAGTGTGCCAGAGGTCCGACGACGGCTCGTCGCACATCGTCGGCGCCATCGTCGTGCACGCGATGCTCGATTACAGCACGCTCCCCTTCCTGGCATCGCAGAGCGTGTACGGCGACCTCGTGCAATCGGACGGCGAAGTGCATCGAGATGCGCACGGACGGCCGATTGAATTCGCGATGTACGGGTGGGGACGTACTCCGATCTTTCCGACGGCAGGCACGGCGTGGCCTATCAGCCGCGACCTGCTGGGCCGTATCTATCGCTCGGCTCGTGAGCCGCTGTGGGAAGTGGTCGAGCGTGGCGAGCGGCACTACCGCGTGTTCTTCCTGAACGATCGCGCGGGGATCTATGCGCTGGGGTACTTGATGCCGCGCGCCGTAGACCACGGAATCCAGCTGGCCGAGTTGCTGACGCTGGCGGGCGTTGCGTACGTCGTGCTCCTTGTGTTCGTAGACCTCACCAGCCGTCTTGGCGGATACCAGCCCGGCACGGGGCGCGCGCTTCTTCGCGAAATCCGCGGCAGCTACTACCGCAAACTGTTTCTGGCGTTCGTTGGCGGCGCGGTGGTGCCCGTCATCGCGCTCGCCCTCCTGACCCGCACGTACATCGCGACACAGCTACGTGACGGGATCGAATCGGCAGCCGTCCAGACGGCGGCCGTGGCCAAACGCGTCGTCGAGACGGTCGCCTCGCAGCAGCGGCGGGACCTGGGCAGCGCGCCGGCGCTGAGCGATGAAGTGATGGTCTGGGTCAGCCGCATCATCAACCAGGACGTGAACGTGTTTGCCGGGCCCAGGTTGGTCGCGACGAGCCAGCGGGATCTGTTTGCATCCGGCGACCTGCCGACACGCACGCCGTCCGAGGTCTACCGGGCGCTCGTCCTCGAGCGGCAGGCGAACTACGTGGGCGAGGAGCGGGTGGGCAACCTGCGCTACATGGTCGCCGCCGCGCCAATCCGCGACGGCGACGTGCGGACGATTCTCACTGTGCCTCTTGCGCTCCGGCAGCAGGAGATCGAGCGCGAGATCGATGCCCTCGACCGTCGCGTGCTGCTGGCAACGGTCTGCTTCGTGCTGCTGGGCGCCGCCATCGGCTACTACATGGCGGAACGCATCGCCGATCCCGTCAATCGCCTGATGCGCGCCACTGGCCGCATCGCCAGAGGCGATCTCGACGCGCGGATTCTCACGACATCGACCGACGAACTGCGAAGGCTGGTGGACGCCTTCAACTCGATGGCGGCGGATCTTCAACGACAGCGCGTCGAGCTGGAACGGACGAACCGCCTCGCGGCCTGGGCCGACATGGCTCGCCAGGTGGCGCATGACATCAAGAACCCGCTCACGCCGATTCAGTTGTCGGCGGAGCATCTCCGCCATGTGCACCAGGACCGCGGCGCCCCTCTCGGCGAGGTGTTGGACAGCTGTGTGGACACGATCCTGTCGCAGGTGCGGCTGCTGCGGCAGATCTCGTCGGAGTTCTCGAGCTTTGCGTCCTCGCCGCAGGCGCGGCTGGTACCGGCATCCATCAACGAAGTGGTGGACGACGTGCTCCAGCCATACCGCGCGGCGCCGCCGGTGCGCGTGTCGATCGAGGCCGTCCTGGCACCGGATCTGCCGGATCTCGTGATCGATCGCACGCTCTGCGCCCGCGCTCTGGTCAACATCATCGAGAACGCGCTGCACGCGATGCCGGCCGGCGGCCAGCTGCGGGTCACCACGTCGCGAGCCAACGAGCGCGTCGTCGTCGAAGTGACCGACACCGGTGTCGGGATGGACAGCGAAGCGCTCTCGCGGTTGTTCGAGCCGTACTTTTCGACGCGCGCGTCAGGAACGGGGTTGGGGCTGACGATCGCCAAGCGGAACGTCGAACTGAATCACGGCACGATCGCCGTCACGAGCCAGCTCGGACGCGGCACGACGGTGCGCCTCGAGTTCCCGGTGCCCGGACCAGTAGCTATTTCGGCGTGACCCCTTCCTTGGGGTGTAGCTTCGACCACTCTTCGTATTGCTTTTCGAGCTCGGTACTCAGCTTGGGGTAGATGTCGCGCGTGCGGTACTTGTGCGTGCGCATCATCTCGCGCTTGAAGTTCTCCACGTGGACGATGCCCTCCGCGTCCTTGATGACGTCGGCTGCCAGCTGCGGGGGGAACGTGAGCACGCCGGACGCGTCGGCGATGACCACGTCACCAGGTAGAACAGTGATCGTGCCGATGCGAATCGGTCCGTTCCACTCGACACCGACCTGATCGGCCATCGCAGACGCGTGCGCCCCCTTGTAGAAGACGGGGAGATCCTTCATCGGCAGGAACTCGTTCAGATCGCGAAGACCGCCGTCGATGACCACGCCTTTCACGCCGGCGACCTTGATGCCAAGGCCGGTCACGTCACCCATGAAGGTTGCCTTGTCCACCATTCCACCCAGTTCGACGAGGATGATGTCGCCGGGCTTTGCGTCTTCTCCGGCACGCACGTTGTACTGAAAGTCCCAGTCCCCTTCCTTGGCCAGCTGCTTCACGCCGTCCATCAGGTCTGGCCTGACCGGCATATAGCGCATGGTCAGCGCGCGGCCGACGACTTTCGAACCTGGCTGTGTCTGCTCGAAGCCGTTGACGAACGAGAGTTGATACTGACGCGACTGCAACGCCCCCCACACGGCTTCGATCGGCAGCTCCAGAAGCCGCGTGATCTGCTGGTCGGTGACCGCGGTGCGCTTCGGATTGAGGACGTCCATGAGCGGCGTCCACGTATCGCGCGATGCGCGATTCACTGGAACAGCCGCTGGCGATGCGGTGGCGGTTGCTTGCGCCGAGACCGTGACAGGTACAAGTGAGCTGATCAAGAACACGAACGCAACCACGCTTCGCATCGCGCTGCTCTCCTTTGAAGGCTACAGGCTCCAGGCTGTGGGCTGCAGGCCGTTCTCGGCTCAATCGCCTCTAGTCAGGCCTGCAGCCTGTAGCCCGCAGCCTGTAGCCCGCAGCCTGGAGTCCGCAGCCTGAGGCCTGTAGCCTGCAGCCTGTCTAGCTCCACGTCCTGTCCCAGGAGCGCTCTTTGTCCCACTGCGGCGTCGGCTCGAAATAACCGCTGCCCTCCCGCAGGTGTGGGCGGATCGCCTCTTCAATCGGCTCCACGCCGAGCCCCGGTCCGCTCGGCACGGGTGCGAAGCCCTTGTCGACGGGCGGCGCTCCACTCGAGGTCTTGACGAGCCCATCCCACCACGGGACGTCCAGCGAATGATGCTCGAGCGCCACGAAATTCTCTGTGGCCGCCGCGGTGTGGACGTTCGCCATGAACGAGATCGGGCTGCCCGCAAAGTGCATGGCCATGGCGACGCCGTGCTCCATGGCATAGTCGCCGATCTTCTTCGTCTCGATCAGGCCACCCGAGCTGGCGAGATCGGGATGAATCATATCGACGGCGCCGGCGTCGATCAGCTTGATGAAGTCTTCTTTGAGGTAGATGTCTTCACCCGTCAGAACCGGCACGGTCGTGTTCTCGCGGATCTCGTGCAGCAGGTGCGGGAACTGCCACGGCACCATGTCTTCCATCCAGGCCAGGTTCCACTTCTCCATCGATCGGGCGAGCTTGATGCAGCTGTTCACACCGATGTGGCCGAAGTGATCGGAGGCAAGGGGCACATCCATGCCGATCACCTCACGGATCTGTCCCATCCAGTCCGACATGAAGGCGACGCCGCGATCGGTGATCTCGATCCCGGTGAAGGGATGCATGACGCGCGCGTTCTGCTCGAGCATCGCGCCCGCAGGCATGGTGACCATCCCCGGCATGTCGGTCATCAGATCGATGCCCATGTCCTGCTTCAGAAATGTGAGTCCGCGAGCCATCCGGTCTTTCAGCCGCCGGCCCTGTTCCTTGGGATCGTGAGTCTCGGTGGTATCGGCGTAGAGCCGCACGCGGTCGCGGAACTTCCCGCCCAGCATCTGCCAGCACGGCACGCCCCACGCCTTGCCCGCCAGATCCATGCAGGCCATTTCGATCCCGCACACGCCGCCGGCCTGTCGCGCCGGACCGCCGAACTGCTTGATCCGGCGGAAGATCTTGTCGACGTTGCAGGGGTTCTCACCGAGGATGCGGCTCTTGAGGAACAGGGCGTAGGTTTCGCTGGCGCCGTCCCGTACCTCCCCGTAGCCCGAGATGCCCTGGTTGGTATCGATTCGGATGAGCGGACACGTCATCGGCGCCTTTTCGATCACCGCCACACGCAGGTCGGTGATCTTCAAGGCGGAGGGTTCCGATGCGCGGCTGACGTTCGATTGCACGAAGGCCGCGGCGGCCTCAGCGCGCGCGTGCGCGCTGCCCGACACGCTCAACGCGCCGGCAGCCCCGGCGCTCACGCCGAGTGTCTTGAAGAACGAACGCCGGTCCAGGCCGGCATTCCCAGCGTCCACGAGACACCTGACCGCAGGCTTCATCACGCGACCCTCAGACTCGGCGGAGCTTTGTCACGCGCCCGATCTCGACCCACTCGACGACGAAGATATTACCGTCGTGATCGAAGCAGGCGCTGTGCGGGCAGACGAACTTGCCGATCGGAAACTGGTCGCGCGTGCCCGCCCGGAGCGGCTTCCACGAGTCGATGCCGTTGTCGCCAAGCTCCAGGATCGGGGTGTTGCTTCGATCGATCAGGGTGACGCGGGCGAAGAGATCGGGCACCACCATGACATCCTTCCGCGTGTGGAAGTGGCATGGCGCGTTGGTTCCCTGATACAGCGCCAGCGGCTTGCCCTCGAGCGTGAATGTCTGGAGCCGCTTGTTGCTCCGGTCGGCGACGAGCAGCACGGGCTCCGGGCCGCGTTCGTCGACGATGAGACCATGCGGGCAATCGAGCTGGCCGGGCTCCGTGCCCTTGCCGCCGAACGTCCGGATGTACTTGCCGTTGTTGTCGTACTGGCAGATGTAACTCGATCCGTACCCGTCGGCGACGTACACGTCACCGTTGGGTGCAATGGCCACGTTGGTCGGCGAGTACTTGATCGCAGGCTGCCCAGTCGCGTCGAACGTGTACTTGTCAGATTCCTTCGGGTAACCCAGCGACCACACGGTTTCGCCCGTCAGCGTCGCTTTGACGACGACGCCACGCTTCGTGTCGCAGAGATAGAGGAATTCCTGGCTGCCTTCCTTACGGATGTGCAGGCCGTGCGCGCCACCCTCGAACTCTTTGCCCCACGATCGGACAAAGCGCCCCTTCTCATCGAACACCACCATCGTGTCGTGGATCTGGCTGCCCTCGTGCACGGTGTGATGGATGTACATGTGGCCCTGGGCATCCTGACAGACCCCATGCGTGTTGCCGTACTGCAGGCCGACGGGTACCTGACCCCAGTCGTGAAACACCTCGTACGTGTACGCACCCGATCCGATCACAGGTCGCTTGGAGCCGGCCTTGTCGGTGGCGTGGAGGATCATCGGACCTCCTGTCACAACCGCGGTGGCCGCCGCGGCCGATCCGAGAAACTGGCGGCGCGTCAGCGCGCCGTGGCGCGCGGAGTTTGCAGGCATAAGTCTCCTCCAGAAAACGGGAACGGGGCGCATTCTACGCGAAAACGTGGCCGTGCCAGCAACCGGCGAGCGGCACATGTCCACTGACGCGCGGCTACGCAGTGCCCCGAACAGCGGCGGACGTGGCATACTGGCCCGAGGGCCGCGCACCCCCGCATGAGTCTCGACCGACCGGCCTTTCGCGCCCGCCACAGGCACACGATTGCACGGCTCTACGAAGCCAGCGAGGCGACGCGCTGGCGCGTGACCACCGATGTCTTCGAGGCGGCGCTGCACGGGAGCGTCGCGCATCGGTTTCCGGACGCGACGTCCGCCGCCGACGTCAATCGCTACCTCGAGACGCTCCACGTAAACGAGCTCGCGCTGGCGTGCGCCTGCCGCGCCGGCGACGAGCCGGCGTGGGAACATTTCATCCGCGAGTACCGGCCGAGCCTCTATGCGGCGGCGCGATCGATTGCCAGCGACGAAGGCCGCGATCTCGCCGACGGACTCTATGCCGAGCTCTTCGGACTCACCGAGCGCGACGGCGAGCGGCGCTCACTCCTCGCCTACTACCACGGACGCAGCCGGCTGACCACGTGGCTGCGGTCGATACTCGTTCAGCGTCACATCGACAGGCGTCGATCGGCCGCTCGCCTGGAGACACTCGATGAGGAGCGGATTGATGGGCTGCCAGGATCAGGAGCCGCAACGGGTCCCGATCCGGCTCGCAGCGCCTATGTGTCGATGGCCCAGGGCGCGCTCGACGAGGCGATTGCCGCGCTCGAGTCGAGGGAAAAGCTGCGCTTGAGGCTGTACTACGGACAGCAGCTCACGCTCGCGCAGATTGGCCGCCTGACAGGAGAGCACGAAGCCACCGTGTCTCGGAAGCTCGATCGAGCGCGACGGGACCTGAAGAACTCGGTTGAAACCCTGCTGCGGCGCGAGCACGGGTTGAGCGAGGCGGCAGTCCGCGAATGCCTCGAGGCTGCGGCAAGTGCGCCAGAGCTGCACCTGTCCCGGCTGCTCGCCGGACACGAATAAGACGGATGGCGAATGCACACGAGATGCGCACCTGTGCAAGAAGTGAACGCCGCGTCGTTCTAAGAGTAGCCGGGTAACCATGGCCGATCCATTCGACCGTCTGCTCGAACGGACAATGAAGGCTGGCGCCAGCGCGCCAGAGGCCTGTCCGTCGCCAGAAGATCTGGCCGCGTACGTCGATGGAGCGTTGTCACTATCCGAGCGTCACGCCATCGAGCGTCATGCGGCGGACTGTCACACGTGCGCCGAGCACCTCGCCCTGTTGTCGAGTCTCGAGCCCGTCAGTTCAGGCGTGGCTGACACGCCGAAAACCACATGGTGGCGGACCTGGACCTGGGTGGTTCCGGTTGCCGCCAGTCTGGTCGTCGCGGCAGTCTGGGTGTCGCTGCCACGGGAGGCCCAGATGCCGTCCGCCGAAGTGGATCGGGTCTCGAGTGCGGCGCCGTCGGCGCCTGCACCGCAACGGCCGGCCGCGACACCGGCCGCTCCGGCCGCCGCACCAGCGTCAGCCGGATCGGTCGCGGAGACCAAGGCCGCGCCCGCATCGAGCGCGCTCGGAGGCATCGCGCCGAAGGAGCGCACGCCGACTGTTCCCGCCAGGTCGGCTCGTGTGCCCTTACAAGCGGCTCCCGAAGTCGTTGGGCAGCGCTTGGACCGGCCGCCGCAGATGCTCGCGCAGACGGCACCGCCGCCGCCTGCCGACAGCAGCGCGCTGAAGCCGCAGTCCGCCGACCTCAAAGACAAGGCGGATGACGAACAGCGGCAACGCGCCGAGGCCGCGAACACCGCGGCTCGCGAAGGCGTCGCGGGGGCGACGTCTGCACCTGCTGCACCCGCAAGTGCGTTGCCGGCGATGAGAGGTCCCAAGACAGAAGCGCCGTTTGCGCTGCGCAAGCAGGCAGCCGGCGCCGGTGTTGGCAACAAGGCCGAGATGTGGGACGCATCTGGCAATGGCTGGCGGATCGCGAGCGGCGTAATCGAGCGCACGAGCGATCGCGGCGTCACATGGCAGGACGCGCATGCGCCGGCGCTGCCAGGCGCGTCGATGCTGGTTCAGATCTCTGCAGATGTCTGCTGGTTCGGTGCCCCCTCCGGCGAGGTACTCCTGCACGCGTCGGACGGCACCTGGAAGCGGAGCCGGATACCCGCCACGACCGCCCTCACCTCTTTGACAGCGACGTCCGCGACCGACGCCATCGCAGCGACCGAAGATGAGCGCAGATTTGAGACAAAAGATGCTGGCGTGACCTGGGTGCTGCTGCCGAAATAGGCTCCGCCTCCCCTTCTGCAAGTTCTCGCCACGCCTTCGTTCAAAGGAATGGAGGCACACATGCGACGCTCGGCTCTGATCGCGTTCGGCATCCTGGCGCTTGTCATTACGCTACCGGCGACTTCCCTTCGTGCGACGCGAGCACACGAGGAAAGTGCGGCGGGCGATTCGACGACGGCCGCGACGCTCGCCAACCAGGTCGAACTGGCCGTGACCGTGTACAACTCGAAGATCGCGCTCGTCCGCGACGTCCGGCAGCTCACGATCCCCACGGGCCAGACCGAGGTCCAGCTCGAGGACATCGCCGCGACCGTCAACGCGGCGACCGTTCACTTCCGATCGCTGACCGAGCCGGCCCGATTGAGCGTGCTGGAGCAGAACTACGAATACGACCTGCTCGATCCGGAGCGCCTGCTTCGCAAGTACGTCGGGCGCGACGTGACACTGGTGCGCCGCACGCAGGACAGCGGCACGACGCGCGAACAATCGGTGACGGCGCGCCTGCTCGCGTACAACCAGGGGCCTGTCTGGCGCATCGGCAACGAAATCGTGACGGGATATGCCGCCGAGCAATACCGCTTCCCCGAGATCCCCGAGAACCTGCACAGCCGCCCGACGCTCGTCTGGCGGCTCGACAACCGCGGTGCCGCACAACACCGCATCGAGACCTCCTATCTGGCCGGCAATCTGAACTGGACGTCCGACTACGTGCTGACGGTAGGCCGAGACGACGCGCATGCGGATCTGAACGGCTGGGTGACGGTCACCAACACGAGCGGGACGTCGTACCGTAACGCGACGCTGCAGCTGGTCGCGGGAAACTTGAACCGTGTCGTGCAGCCGCAGGCCCTCCGCGAAGCGCTCGAAGCCAAAGCGGCAGATCGCGCGTCGGCACCGGGATTCTCACAGGAGGCATTCTCCGAGTACCACCTGTATTCGCTCGGACGCAAGACGACGCTGCAGGAAAACGAGACGAAACAGATTGCCCTACTCGATGGAACGGGCGTGCCTGTGCGCAAGCTGTTCGTCGTGAACGGCCAGCAGTTCTACTACCGCAACCGGCAGGCGCCCGGCGCTCCGCTGAAAGACGATGTGCAGGTGTTCTATCAGTTCAGAAACGACGAAGCGGCCGGTCTTGGCGTGCCGTTGCCTGCCGGCACCGTCCGTGTCTACCAGGCCGACTCGAAGGGCGGCGTGCAGTTCGCTGGTGAGGATCACATCGACCACACGCCCAAAGACGAGGACGTCACGATCAAGATCGGCAGCGCGTTCGATGTCGTCTGCGAACGCAAGCAGGTGGACTTCGAGCGGATCGCAGACAACGTCTACGAGATGGCCTTCGAGATCACACTGCGGAACCACAAAGCCACGCCGATCACCGTGCAGGTGAACGAGCCGATTGCCGGGTCATGGCGGATGCTGTCGGCCTCGCACCAGTGGACGAAGACCGATGCGTGGGCGGCGCAATTTCAGGTGCCCGTCGCGCAGGACGGTACGTCGGTCCTCAAGTACCGCGTGCGCGTCAGCTGGTAAGTCTGAAGCGGCGCGCTACTTCAGCTCCACTTCGATCACACGCATCGGATCGGGCCCCGGGTTCCCGACCCGATGCGTGGCCTTGGCCTCGCGGAAGCCGACACTGCCCGACTCGAACGGCACGGTCTCTACCTTGCCGGCCGGATCGGTGAAGACGAGCGAGCCCTTCGTC
>JBKPMA010000307.1:0-14632 GCA_046731935.1 Acidobacteriota bacterium | reverse complement strand
GGCCTCGTCTGCGTGGTGGGATGCGAGCAACATCCGACCGAGCCCCATATGCGCCGTCGGCGACTCCGGATCGAGTGCGAGCGCTGCCTCCAGTTGAGCCCGCGCTTCCTCGTCTCGCTGCATCGTCGCCAGCAGCTCGCCCAGTGCGGCGTGCACATCCGCCTCCGCAGCGGGCGTGATGGGCAGCCGATCGACGGCGCCGATCCGCTCGGTGAAGCGGACCGTCTGCAGCGGGAACAGCTCCTGGTTGACGTAGGCGCGAATCCCTTTCTCCAACGTCTCGAGCGAGACGTGGAGGGCCTGAATCGCCGCATCGTTCGGATTCTTTCCGGCCGACAGCAGTCCCAGGAACTCCGCGGCGTGCGGAGCGTATTTCTGATGTTCCCCGAGGAGCAAGTAGTGCACGAGTACCCACGACTCGGCATAGAACACGCCCATCCGATCTTTCTCGTTGTACATCGGCGAGTCGTGCGTCACCGCGAGCACCGTCGCCAGCGGCGTCCACTGCTCGCGCAGCCGAAGGATGTGCCACGGGAGCACCTTGCCCAGCGACGCGCGTTGACCATCGTCTGTCACCGAGAAGCTGGTGTAGTACTCCGCCAGTCCCTCGTTGAACCAGAGCGGCGACGAGTCCATCGTGTTGTCCACCACCTGGTGCATGTATTCGTGGTAGACGGTCCCGAAGTCGTCGAGACTCTCGGTGGTCAGCGCGATGAAGTTCGCCGCCGCGCCGCGGATGAAGAATCCCGCGATGGCCTTGGCCTTGCCCTGGTATTGCGGCTTGAACGGGTCGTAGGTTTTCTGATTCTTGAAGACCAGCACGATCGTGGGGCGGGGCGCGTTCAGGACGGCCTTGGGGAAGAGAATTCCGATGGCCTCGCGGAATTGCTCCAGCCGCTGCCCTACGCGGCGGAGATCCTTCTCGCTGCTGTTCCCGAGCACGCTGAAATTGCTGGTCTGGAGACGCAACCAGCCTCGCTGCGGCGCGGCGGGCTGGTCGGCTGCTGCAGGCGCGGCGAGACACGTCAGGATGTAGAGCAGGCTCGCGAAGCTTCCGACGATACGCGCGCCGCGATGCATGTGGATGTCCTCGCACACGGCGCACCGGCGCCGTGCTTGTGCGCGGATGATACCTCGCAACCTCACGTCCGAGCGGTTCTCTTGGACGACGGTTCTCTTGTACGATGCGCGGATGCCAGACACCGCGGCCGCCCGGCCGCGCTACCGGTTCGGCCCCTTCGAACTGTCTCCCGCAGAACGGCAGCTGCGCCGGGAGGGCATGGAAGTCCGGCTGATCCCGCGGTATTTCGACCTGCTGGTGCTGCTGGTCGACGAGCGGCATCGCGCGGTCCATCGCCAGGAGATCTTCGATCGGGTGTGGTCTGACGTGATCGTGTCTGACGGCGCGCTCAGCCAGGCGGTGCGCACGTTGCGCCGGACCCTGGGCGATGACCCGAGAGAACCGCAATTCATTCGCACGGTCTCACGACACGGCTACCAGTTCGTGTTCCTCGAGGTCGCCGTTGCCCACGACGTGGACACAGCCGCGGTGCCACGTAAGGTGGACGTCGCGCAATCCGAGCCGGCTGCGGATGCTGACGCGTTCGGTCCCCTTCTCGATCGGCTGCTCAAACGCGGCGACGCGCTCAACATCACGGACGAGGAACGACTCGATGCGGCCCAGCAGCTGCACGTGCTCGGCACCGCTGAGACACTGGCGCGGGTGGATCGGCTGCCGGGCCACGCCGAGGCTCGAGCGCTGCTTCGTGACGCGCGCTGGGACGTGCCCGGCGCGGGGGACGTGCCGCTCGTAGGGACCCCGGGATGGCCGGCCTCCGCACTGGCGCTGGTGCGACTCCGGCTTCGTCGAGCGGCGCGGCTCGTGTCGAGCCGCTGGGCGTTCGCGTCTGCCGGCGGTGCACTGGCGGGCGCCGTGGCCCGCGCCCTCGGTGGCCTGGCCCGGCAGCTGGTGCCCGCCTCCCACGCCTCATCGTCGATCGTCCTGGCACTGACCGTCGTGGGAACCGTGGCCGGGGCAATCGCGGCAGCCGGCATTGGCGCGGGATTGACGGCGGCCGAAGCGCTCGCGCGGTCGCAGCGTGCGTGGGCCCTCGTGGGATGCGGCGCTCTCGGGGGCGGCATCATCGGATTTGCGGCCCATCATCTCGCGCGCAGCGTCATGACGGGACTCTTTGGCCACGACGTGGCGGGGATCGGCGGCGGCGTCGAAGGACTGCTGCTGGGCGCAGCGGCCGGCGCCGGCTACGCGCTCGCGACGCCCCGCTTGGCCGGAGGCGGCCTCGCGACGCCGCGGGGTGCCGCCCGCTTACGAGTCGCGGTCATCACCGGAGCGGCCTGCGGTGTGGCCGGACTCGTCCTGTCGCTGGCCGGCCGTCGGCTCGTCGCCGCCAGCCTCGACATCATGGCAGACGCATTCAGCGGCTCCGCCACGGGGCTGGCACCCCTTGCGCTCCTCATCGGTGAGCAGTCGCTGCGCCCGGTCACGCAAACGCTCATCAGCGTGTTCGAGGGTGTCTCGTTCGGAGCCGGTCTGGCCTACGGCCTCACCCACCGCCCCGACCACCGGGAGCGGTAGCTCCCAAAAACGTCAGATCAGCGGATCTCACCCCGATCTGAGCCGGTCGTCACGAACCGCTCATGTCTCGAACCGCCGTCTCCGCCATGCTTGCTGCACCCGCCACCAGTCGGCGGGAGGAGGCATCATGACGACGGTTCGATTGCTGGCGATCGCGGCGATCTACTTGTGCGCGGCGGTGGCGTGGGGCGTCCTTGGCGGGTCGCTCGTCGCCCGGACAGGGGAATACGACGGACGGCTCGCAAAGGAAGTCGCGCTCCTCTGGGGCGGCACGCACGTCCAGGTCGCGCCCGAGGCTTGGGTCGAACGCCCGCAAACAGCGACAGAGCAGGTCAAGGAACGGGATCGCGACGGCGCACTGGTCACACGAGACGTCACGACCCGGACCGTAGTGCCTGCACCCATTCCGCTCGACAGCAGCCGCGTCCAGGTGCAGCTCCATCTCGACCAGCGCAAGAAGGGACTGCTGTGGTACGACACTTACGCTGTGCAGTTCCACGCGACCTGGCGTGTGCACAACCCCGACGCCGAAGCGCGCCGTGTCGTCGTGCAGTTCAAGTTCCCCTCGACGGAGGCCCTGTACGACGAATTCCGGTTCCAGATGGGGAACTCCGCCACCCCTGCCGTTCGCGATCTCTCGCAAGGCGTGCAAGTCGCGATGGAATTACCGCCCGGCGGTGACGTGCCGGTCGAACTGTCATACCGGTCGCGCGGACTCGGTGAATGGACCTATGCGTTCGCGCCGCAGGGCGTCACACAGGTTCGCAACTTCGACCTCACCATGAAAACGGATTTCACCGCGATCGACTTTCCGGCCGGCAGCATCTCGCCCACGCTGAAGGTACCCGACGGTGACGGCTGGACGCTGACGTGGAAGTTCGCAAGTCTGGTGACGGGTCAGCACATCGGCATGGATCCGCCCGATCGTCTCAACCCCGGTCCGCTCGCGGCGCGCATCACGTGGTTCGCGCCGGTGTCGCTCCTGTTCTTTCTGAGTGTGATGGTGATTCTGGGCGTGCTGCGCGGCTACAACCTGCACCCGATGAACTACGCGTTCCTGTCGGCCGCGTTCTTCGCGTTCCACCTGCTGCTGGCGTACCTCGTGGACCACATCGACGTGAACCTGGCGTTCGTCATCGCCGCCGCCACGAGTGTCGCGCTGGTCGTCAGCTATCTTCGAGTCGTCGCGGGCACCCGGTTCGCACTCCGCGAGGCCGGTCTGGCGCAGATCGTGTTCCTCGTGCTCTTCAGCTACGCATTCTTCTTCGAGGGATACACGGGGCTGACGGTCACGATTGGGGCCATCGCAACGTTGTTCGTCCTTATGCAAATCACCGCGCGCGTGAACTGGGAGGCGGTGTTCGCACGACGCGAGCCGTCGAGCCCACACGCGCTCCGGCCGTAGGCCGCTTACTCGTAGCGCAGCGCGTCGATCGGATCCAGGGCTGCCGCCTTCCGCGCGGGATAGAAGCCGAAGAAGATACCGACCGCCGCCGAGAATCCGAACGCCGTCGCGATCGAGCTCGGTGAGATCGCCGTCGGCCAACGCATGAACGTGGCCAGACCTCCAGAGATCCCGAGGCCGAGCGCCACACCGATCAGCCCTCCGACGAGGCTCAAAACAATGGCCTCGACAAGGAACTGGATGAGCACGTCGCGTCCGCGAGCGCCCAGCGCCAGACGCAGACCGACTTCGCGCGTCCGTTCCGTGACCGACACCAGCATGATGTTCATGATGCCGATGCCGCCGACGATGAGCGAGACCGCGGCGATGCTGGCGAGGAGCAGCGTCATGGTCGTCGTCGTCGCGGTCAGGATGCCCGACAGCTCCTCCATCGTTCTGATGTTGAAGTCGTCGTCGTCGCCGGCGCCCAGATGGTGGCGCACGCGCAACAGTGACGCGATCCGATCCGAAACGGCGGCGCTCGTCCCGGCCTGGGCCGCCGATACCGTGATGCTGTTCAAGTGCGTGATGCCGAGCAGTTTCTTCTGCACGGTCGTGTACGGCATGTACACGGCATCGTCCTGGTCCTGCCCCATCTGCCCCTGACCCTTGCTGGCGAGGACGCCGACCACGCGGAATGGCTGGTTCTGAATGCGGATCGTCCCACCGACGGGATCCGCACCGGTGCCGAAGAGCTGATCCCGCACCGTCGTCCCCAGCACGACGACCTTGGCGGACTGCGTCACCTCGCTCTCGGTGAAGAAGCGTCCGGCGAGCAGCGGCCAGGAGCGCATGAGGACGAAATCCACATCCGTTCCGCGGATGCTCGTCGCCCAGTTCTCGTTCGAGGCGATGACCTGTCCGCGTGTGTTCGCTTCAGCGGCGACCCAGCGCACGCCGTCGATGTCGCGGATCGCCTTGGCATCATCGGCGACGAGCGTGCTCTGGTTGCCTGTGCCGAGACGGACGCCGCCCATGTTGAACGAACCGGCGTTGATCATGATCAGGTTCGTGCCGGCGGAGCTGATCTGCTGCTCCACTGACGTGCGCGCGCCGGTGCCGATCGACACCATGCTGATGACCGCGGCAACACCGATGATCATGCCGAGCGTCGTCAGCACCGTGCGGAGCTTGTTGCGTGACAGGGCGATCAGCGCGATCCGAAGCGTCATGAGTATGGACATGTCACACCTCTTCGTCGGCCGGCGGCAGTGCCGCGAGCTCGTGCGCCGCGTTGCGGGGCTGCGCGGATGGCTGATCCCGCTGCACGCGTCCATCGCGGAATGCGATCGTCCGCGACGCGTACTGGGCGATGTCTGGCTCGTGCGTGACGAGCACGATCGTGAGACCGCGCTCACGATTCAGCCGCTGGAAGATGTCCATCACCTCGATGCTCGTGCGCGTGTCGAGATTGCCCGTCGGCTCGTCGGCCAGCAGGATCGACGGGCGGTTGATGAGCGCGCGCGCGATCGCGACGCGCTGCTGCTGTCCGCCCGAGAGCTGATTCGGATGATGATCCGCGCGCGACTTGAGCCCCACGGCGTCGAGCGCCGCAAGCGCCGCCGCATGGCGAGCCGCCGATTTTGGAGCGGGCCGCTGATACAAGAGCGGCAGCTCCACGTTCTCGAGGGCGCTGGTCCGCGAGAGCAGATTGAACCCCTGGAACACGAACCCGATGGTCGCGTTGCGCACGGCGGCGAGCTCATCGCGTCCGAGCCGCGAGACGTCCTTGCCGGCGAGCACGTACTCGCCGGACGTCGGACGGTCCAGGCAGCCCAGAATGTGCATGAACGTGGACTTGCCCGAGCCTGACGGACCGGTCACCGCCACGAACTCCCCCGCCGCGAGGTCGAGCGTCACGCCCCGCAGCGCGGGCACTCTGACGTCGCCCATGTCGTAGACCTTGGTGAGATCCCGGACCGCGATGAGCGGCGACGTCGTCGACGCTCGGTTCTCGGCCTGCATGACGGCAGTCTGTGCGCTCATCGGGTCCTCCCGGCGCCGCGCGTGCCCTGACGTGGGAACTGCGGCAGGAGCGGCGAACGCGACTGGCTGGCCGCGGCGGTAGACGCCGGCAGCGCCACGTTGGTCACCACCGAGCTACCCGCCTCGAGCGGCCCTTCGATGAGCTCGGTTGTCGTGCCATCGGTCAGACCGAGGCGGACCGACACTGGCACGAGGCGGCCGTCGCGGATCTGCCAGAGCCGTGCGCGCGAGTTCGGCGTCGGCACGGGACCAAACGCCGCATCGATCGTCGCGGCATGGCGCCAATCGCTCGCCGGCTCGGGATCGTCTTCGGTGGACGACGACTTGGCGGCGCGATCGGTCGGCCCGCGGCGCGACTGCGTCGCCGTCGCCGGGTTCCCCATGGCCGCGAGTACCTCCGGCGTCGGACGGAAGCGAAGCGCCGCGTTTGGCACTCGCAGCACGTCCTCGCGTTCCGCCACCTTGACGGTCACCGTGGCCGTCATGCCCGGCTTCAACAGGAGGTCCTTGTTGGGCACGTCGATGACGGTGATGTAGGTGGTAACGTTTTGAACCACTGTCGGCTGCAGCCGCACCTGACTCACCTGGCCGCGGAACGTCCGCTCCGGGTAGGCGTCCACCGTGAACGAGACCGGCTGTTTGGGACGGATGCTGCCGATGTCGGCTTCGTCGATGCTCGCGTTCACCTGCATCAGCGACAGGTCGCCGGCAATCGTGAAGAGCGTCGGCGCCTGCATCGCAGCCGCAACCGTCTGCCCCACCTCGACGCTGCGTGAGATCACGACGCCGTCGGTGGGTGCCTGGATGATGGTGTGCTCCAGATTGAGCTGCGCCTGACTGAGCTGCGCACGAGCCTGGACGGCGTCCGCTCGCGCGGACGTCACCGCGGCGACGGCCGCGTCATACGTCGTCTGCGCCGCTTCGAGATCCTGCGCGGCGATCAGGTTGGCTTTCGCCAGCTCCTTGGCGCGCGTGAGCTTGTTCTGCGCGTCCTTCTGCTGGACGACCGCGCCGTTCTGCTGCGCCTCGATTCGCGCCAGCGTTGCGCGTGCCTGGTCGACCTGCGCCTGGAACAGCGACGGATCGAGACGCGCGATGATCTGGCCCTTGTGGACGACCGAATTGAAGTCGGCGTGCAGTTCCGAGATGCGCCCGGAGACCTGCGATCCGACTTCGACGGTGGACACGGCCTGCAGCGTGCCCGTCGCCTGAACAGTCGTGAGGATGGAGCCGCGCGTGATGGCCACCGCGGTGATCTGCGGATCGGCCGGGCCGCCGCGCAGCCTGAAGTACGCGGTGACGGTCGCTCCGAGGGCCGCCACCATGATCAAGCTGAGTACGAGTTTGTGTCGCATATCCCCCTCTATCTCATTGGACGGGGGGATCGGGGCGCGCCCGCGAAGAGAGTGTGACAACCGCGTGAAATCCGCGGTTGTCACTATTTGACGCTTATTGCTGACTTGGAGTGGCGTCCTGCCGTTCGTAGATGTGCGTGCGCGAACGCGGATTCTTGAAGCGGGAGTTCTCCATCGTCGTCGTCACGTTGAGCCGGCCGTCAGCCGCTGCCGCCTGATAGGTCTGAGTGAGCTTCGTATCGCCGGCCTTGACCTCACTCACCAGACTGGCACCATCCCAGTGAGTCTTTCGCTCCACTTCGTCGCCCGTGGACAGCTGCTCCTTCACCTTCTTGTCGTTTGGTGTGAGATGCGTCACGTGCCCGTCTTCGTCGGTCAGAAGTACGGCACCCTCGCTCGCGCTGGCAATGGTCAGCGTACTGGGTGTGCGCATGAGCTCGTGCATCATCGCGCGCATCTTCTGCATCTGTTCTGGATTGCCGCCACCGCCACCGTGCGTGCCGCCTCGGCCGCCGCCGTATCCGCCGCCACCACCCCCGCCGCCGTAGCCGCCGCCAAATCCACCGTGACCGCCGTGGCCGCCACCATAGCCGCCGCCACCTCCGCGGCCACCGCCGCCGCCGCCATATCCTCCACCACCGCCGCTCCCACCCCCGTTCGCGTCGGGTGGTGTTCCGTCGTCGGGCCGGCCCGAGCCGTTCGATGACGGGTCATCAGGTGCGAGGTGCCAGGCCCCGAAAAGCGCTTCGCGCGTGCCGGCCGGCTTGTTGTCGGCCGTGGGCGCCACGGCAGGGCTCGTCACGACGGGAGCCTGCGCGGCAGGCGCGGGCGCGGTCGGGGGCGCGGGCGTTTGCGCCGCGAGCGGCACCGTCGCCAGCACGAAAATGGATCGTAACCACCACCGGCCCATGAAGTGACCTCCTTCGACATCCTCGGACACGGACGGTTGCAGCGCGATGAATGCAGACTGCCCCAGGGCCACTCGACATTCGTCAATCCGCCATCGTCAATGCACGCTGATACCAAATGGACGCCCAGTGCGCGGCAGAAGGACGACTCGCCGGTGAAAAATCCGTGATGCGGCGCTGTCACGAATCTTTCACGCGTGGCTCACGCCCCTGTCGAGGGTGTTCATCGATCGCGTGACATAATCGCCTCGAGACGTGCGATGAGCGATCGAGCCGACTCCGCCAAGGTTCTTGTCGTCGAGGATGACCCGAGCATTCGAGAGCTCGTGTCTCTGCACCTGGGTCTGGACGGCCACAAGGTATCGGCCGTCGGCGATGGACGCGAAGGCCTGCGGCTCGCCCAGGAGAGTCCGTTCGAGCTGCTCGTGCTCGACCTGATGCTCCCGGGGCTCGATGGCGTGTCGCTCTGCCGCGCTGTCCGGCGCGAAGGGCCCAATCGTGACGTTCCGATTCTGATGCTCACCGCGCGTGGTGAGGAATCCGACAAGGTCGTGGGCCTGGAGAGCGGAGCGGACGACTACCTCACCAAGCCGTTTGGCGTACGCGAGTTCATCGCACGTGTCGGCGCGCTGCTCCGCCGGCGCCGTGGACCCTCGGCAGACGGCGAGCGCTCGATCGAGTTGCTGCCGTTCGGGCTCGAGATCGAGCCGGCGCGCCGCCGCGTGATCGTCCGCGGACAACCCGTCGATCTCACGCGCCAGGAGTTCAGCCTGCTGCACCTCCTCGGCACGCACCCTGGCATTGTGTTCAGCCGCGAGGCCCTGCTGTCGCGCGTGTGGAACGACGACACCTATGTCACCGATCGCAGCGTAGACGCGCTCGTCAAACGCCTCCGCCGGAAGATCGAGGAAGATCCGGCCAACCCGCGCATCCTCCTCACGGTCTGGGGCACCGGCTATAAACTGGCCGACGTCTGACGCGTCCTCCCCGGCGGCTATGCGCCGGGCACCAACATGTTCAGTGCTGTACCTCGCGCGATCATCGCCGGCACGGCTCCTCCAGGCGCCGCGCGCGTCTGGTATCGCAGCTTGTACTGGCGCATCGGTCTCGGGTTCGTCCTTTTCCTCGGACTCACCCTCGCCGTTCAGGCCGGCCTGTTTCTCTACCTTCTCAGCCGATCGATTGATTCGATTCCCGGAGGCTCGCCAGCCGAGTTCGCCCGGAGCACCAGCGAGAAAGCGGCCGCGCTGCTCGCGAAAGACCCCGGGGCGAATCTCGCTCCGCTCGTGGCGTCGCTCGATCAACGGGGCGGACCGCTCCTTCTCATCGTGATGCGCGACGGACACGTCATCGGGAGCGCACGCAGCTCGCCTCCACCGTCGCTCGTCCGTTTTGCGCAGCGGCGGCTGGAAACAGAAACGGCCGAACAGCTGCGGGAAACCGATCACCGGCCCGAGTTCCGCCGTCTGCCAGGCTTCGCTCCCATCGTCGTCAACAACGCCGTGCTCGGTCTCGTCGTCGTCACGCCGTTCCGGCCATTCACGCAGGTCATCTCGGAGCTCGGTCCGCTCGTCGCCCTGCTGGCGCTGGTGCTGCTCGCCAGTGGGACCGTGCTGGCGTCGCTCCTGATATTCGGACCCGTGCAGCGGCGTCTGGCCAAACTGGAGGACGCCACCCGCCAGCTTGGCGGCGGCGATCTCTCCGCACGAGCACCCGAAAAGGGAGGCGACGAGATCGCGGCCCTCGCGCACTCGTTCAACCAGATGGCGTCCGAGCTCTCCGCGCGCGCCGAACAAGTGCGGCGTTCGGATCGCATGCGGCGGCAGCTGCTCGCCGATGTCTCGCACGAGCTCATGACTCCGCTCACGGCCATGCGCGGGTACTCGGAGACGTTGACGATGGCGGGACTCTCCCTTGACGAGGCGACCAGGGAGCGGTACTTCGCCATCTTCCTGCAGGAGACGCAGCGGCTCGAGCGGATCGCGCAGGACCTCCTGGACCTCGCCCGCCTCGAGGAGGGGGGTGCGACGATCGAGCCGCAGGACGTCGCGGTGGAAAGCCTCTTCGGACGTGTGGCCTCGCGCCACGAACGCGCCGCGCGCGAGAAGCACGTCACGCTCGCGACGTCGATCGCGCCTGGCGCCGAGTTCGTGTATGGCGATCCGATGCGGCTCGAGCAGGTGCTGCAGAATCTCGCTGCGAACGCGCTGCGTCACACGCCGGCGGGTGGACGCATCGATCTCGAGGCGCGGCCCGGCGAACAGGGAGCACTCGTGATCACGGTGACGGATACCGGCGAGGGCATCCCCGCCGAGCACCTCGGCTCCATCTTCGATCGGTTCTACAAAGTGGACTCAGCGCGGGGTGCGGGCGCAGGCGGCAGCGGTCTGGGCCTGTCGATCGTGAAGACGACGGTAGAGCGGCATGGTGGACGGATCACGGTCGAAAGCCGGCCCGGACACGGATCCACCTTCAAAATCGAACTTCCCACGACCGGTGACGGCGAAAGCGCGCCTGCGCGACCAGCCGAAGGGGCGCAGGTCACTCCTCAACCGTTTGACCTGCTCAATGTTCCAGATCGTAAACGTGGCGAAGCTTGACGGTGCGCTCGCCCAGATCCGCGTCAACGTTCGACTGCACGATCAGCTTGTCGCCTTCGCGCGAGATGGTCTGTTTGATCTCGCCCCCGCCGCCTTTCGCCTTGATCTCGCACACGAGCTTCTCGTCGTCCCAATGCGCTTTGCGTTCGAGCTCGAGACCGCCTTCGCTGACGTCGAACGTCCTCTGACCGTCGGTCCGGATCTTGACGATGCGTCCGACCTCGTTTGTCAGCGACAGCATGTCTCCGTCAGACGCAATCACCAGCCGCTTGGGAGGCTCGGCGGCGATGCGCGTGAGCTCCTTGCTCCGGGCGACGGTCTCTTCGTCGGGGCGGCTCTTCACCATGGGTCCGCCGCCGCCGGCCCCGCTGATAGGTCCGAATCCACCGCGTGGAGGACCAAAGATCGGCTTGTGGGATGAGCCCTTGCCCTTCGCCGAGTCAGCGCTGGCGGGACTGTCGCTCTTCTCGCCGTCGAACGCCCACGCACCGGTGAGATCGGGATGCGGCTTCTTCTCGCGGGCGCTGGACACTGCCGCGGCGAGAACAATCGCGAGTACGACGGCAGAGAGACGGCAGAACCGGCTGGTCACAGATCACCTTCGCACGCGAACGCGTGAATGTCAGGCAGGAACCCGGCTGGCACCAGGATACGTCAGTCTACCACTGCTCGCCGCACCCTCCGTCCGCACCTTCTGGCCGCACCTTGTGGCCGCACCTTCCGTCCGCACCCAATTACTTCCCCGTCTGCCTTCCCGTGATCGTGTCAATCACGACGCGGAAGAATACAGGCGTGGTGGGCTCGCGCGTCGTCGTGCGCGCGGCCGCGGGCTCCCAGAAATTGCCGCGCCGACCGAGAACCTCTTCGGCGTGGGCCCTGGCGCGACGATGAGCCGCGGTGCGCGTCAGCTCTTCGAATCGTCCGAACGCGACGACCGTCGTCCAGTGCAGCGCATCGTCGATCTCGTCGACCTCGACGCAGACGAGCGGATTCGCGCGCATCCACTCGATTTTCTGGCCGAGCGTCGAAAAGCTGTAGAGATCGGTGCCGTCGAACACGACCCCGAGGGGAACGATGTATGGCTGTCCGTCCCGCGCGCATGCGATCCGAGCCACCGTGGCGCGCGAGAGCACCCGCTTGCAGGCGGTCTGCGAGAGCTCACGCACGCGCATCGAGCGAGCTCCTCGAGAACTGTGGTCCCATGTGCCGCGCGGCCATCACTTGAATCCGTATTCGACCCCGATGAGCGGCGTCACCCGATCCGTCAGGCCGTTGTTGTCGACGGTGAAGCGGAGGTTGAAGTCGATCAGCACCCGTCCTCCGACGTTCGCCTTGCACCCCATCGCCGCGCTCGATGCCCAGTACGACGAGGTGCCGAAGATCATGTCGTCGAATCCGACCGGTGATCCCTTCGGCGTGAACGTGTGGACGCTGACGCGCGGCGAGTCGATCGCATAGCGGCCCAGCCAGTCGCCGGTCAGACTGAACCGATCGCTCACGCCGAAGTCCGCGCCGACAGCGTACAGCACTTGGTCCGGCAAGTCGGCCTTCCGGCCGGTCTCCGGATCGCCGGCGAGCACACTCGAGCCGTTCCACTGGTACCCGAGGTTGACGCGCGGCGCGAATCGCTTGAGGGTCCAGGACGCGGCCACGAACGGCTTGACGCCGGCTGCGCCCGACCCGAGCAGATTGCGCTCGTCGCCCGTCGGCGCCCGCACGTCCACGCCGACGCTCAGGCCGCTTCCGGCACTCCGCAGCAGGCTGCCCTTGAGCCGCATGATGATGTCGCCGATACCGCTGGCACTGCCGCCCGCCGAGAATGTCCGCTCCGATCCGAAACCACCGGGCGCATCGGGATCGGCGAAGAAATGGACGTTCGGCGAGCCGAGCGTACCCACGCGCTCGATGGTGGCGGCCGAGATGACTTCGAGGTGCGTGCTCACGATGGGCACGGCCACCGAGAGATCGAGCCGGTCTGTCAGCCCGTAGGTCAGGGCTCCCGTCCACTGTCCGACCGACGCATCGATCGTGTTCCTCGTGGTGACGACGTCCGTACGGCCTCCTCCGAGCTGGAAGTCATCGTGCGTGAACACGGACGGTACGCGAGTGAGATCGATGCCTTCGAGCTGGTCGAACGAGAAGAACTGGTAGGTGTAGCCGAACGAGAAGCGTCCGCGTCCAATGGTCTCGGCGCGGTCCGTCAGAATCGGCCCGAAGCTTTGCGTCGATCGGATGAACGTTCCCGTGCCTTGATCGAATCGATACGTGAACCCGGAGGCCGGTGACGGCAGCGGCAGCGAGGTCAGCTGACTCGCCAGCGCGACGTTGAACTGCGTGAAGTTGCTTTGAAACGCGCTGTTGAAGTGGGCCGAGTGGGTCGAGCCGTCCGGCAGCACTGCCTGGCTGTCGACGACGAGACCGTTCGGCCCGAACAGATTCTGGAAGACCGACGAGAGCGTGGTCGTCCTGTTTTGGGAAGTTTGTGCGGCTGCCACCGATGGCACGAGCAGCATGAACGACCAGCAGGACCACACAACCAATCGACGTTGCATCAACACACTCCTCCGAGGAAAGCGCCGACCGGGCGGCATTACCGTGGCTGCTCGAACCTGATCGTCTCGATGACCCACGCGCTGCCCGCCCGGCGCAGCCGGATAGTGGTGGCGGTATCGCGATGGAGCTGTTGGCCGTCGCGGGTCTGCACAGTGTAGCGGCGAACACCGCTCACGGTGGCGGTCGTTCCTGCTACGTCGATGCGCGAATCGGCCAGCTCCGCGTTGATCGATCGGGCGCTGTCGAACTCATTCTGGATGGCGGACTGCTGCGTCCCGCTCAACCCTGGCCATACGGCCTTCAAGGCGGCCATGTCGCGATGCTCGAGCGCCGCCGTGTACCGGTCGAGCGTGGCGGCAATCGCCTCCTTCGCCGTTGCGTCGTTTTCTGCTGGCTGGTGCGGCATTTCGGCCGGTGCGGCAGGCGGTGCAGGGGGCGGCACAGCGGCCGGTGGCGGAGACGCCGCAACCGGAGGCGGGGCCGTGTGTGTCTCTGCCGCCTTGGCTCGCGCGAGGCGCGCATCGGCTTCGGTGCGCGCAGCGCCCTCGGCGCTGCGGAACAACGCGGCGGCCGAGTCGATCCGCGCGGCCGCGACGACAAACTGTCCCGATTCGATCGACGTGCGGGCGGCGGCCTCTTCACGATCGGCAGCGGCGAACAGCTGCGGTACGAGATCCGGAGCGTTGGCGCGGGTGGCCGCGTTCCGCGCAGCCGTCAACGCGGCGAGCGCCTCGTTGACGTGCTTCCGCTGCGCGTTATTGATGCGCGTCACGAGATCGCGCGTGTCCCGGTTGGTCCTGTCGAGCGCGAGGGCTTGATTCGCCGCTTGCGCGGCTTCCTCGAGACGTCCGGCCGCCAGGGCGGCCCGTGCCGCACGCGTGGCGCGCGCGACCTGCGCAGCCAGAGCGTCGGATCCACTGCCGCTTCCGCTCCCGGCCCCTGCCGATTGGTCGGACGGAACGGGGGGCGGTGCGGGCGCGGGGACTGGTGTCACGACAGGAGGCGGCGCCATCGCCGCCGACGGCGGCGCGGTTGCAGTGGCGGGCGGTGTCGGTACCGAGGCGGACGGCGTCTGCGCGGCCGCAAATCGCTCGTCTTCCGGCAGCCGGCCCGGTCGCGCCGCCGGACGCAATAGCATCCATGCGATCACCGCGACGACGGCGATCGCCGCGGCTCCCGCGGCGTACATC
>JBKPMA010000306.1:0-8040 GCA_046731935.1 Acidobacteriota bacterium | reverse complement strand
CGCCAAATCACCGTCCTCGCGTACCGCAATCGCAGGGTGCAGGGTGATATCCGGCAGGATCTGCTTCCAGAACGTCGCATACATATCGTCGACGACGACGACCTTCAGCAGGCCCGCGTTCGCCATTTCGAGAATGTCTTCGTCCTCGAGCGCTGACGGCACGGTTCGGATGCGGACCGGCGCCTTGCCCTGCTGCTTGAACGTCTCGTTCAGCTTCTGAAGAGTCTCGAACTGAATGCTCTTGTCGCGGACGGCGACATCGACGCCGGCGAGGCTGTCGACCGTCGTGAGCGCCGGCGCACCGGGCCCCGTCACGACGATTTGCTTGACGTTGGTCTTGGTCGGGATCGTGAAATCGACCAGCTTTGCCCGATCTGGCGTGACGGTAATGCCTGCGGCGATGATGTCGCCGCGACCCTGTACGAGGGCGTCGTAGAGCGCATCACGCGAGGTCGGCACGACGACCACATGCAGCTTGGTGGCGTGCGTCGTCTTCAGTCTGGTATTGAGGGTCTGTTCCACCTTGACGGCGATGTCGGACACCACGCCCCGCGGCAGACCTTTGTCGATGAAGTACATCGTCCTGTTGTAGGGCGTGAGGATGCGGATCAACCGTCGCTTTACCATGCCGTCGAAATCGCCGGTCCAAGGGCGGCTGATGACTCCGGGACTGAGAGCGACCACCGGTTTCGAGGCTGGCGCGGCCGGCTTACTTGTCGCGGGCGTCTTCGCTGGGCCCGGACCTTGGCCTGCCAGAGCGCCCCCGGGCAGCGCCAGCAGCACCATCGCTAGCGCGGTCTCGCGCATTCCTGGTAGCTCAATCATCGTTGTCCTCAGCTCCTCTATTCGAAAGTCCTGTGGTCACTATCAGAACGTCCAACTGACAGACGTCGTGACGCCATAATCGTTCTTGAGCGCGTCCACGGCCGGCGGCCTGCTGTCGTACGTGTCGAAGAACGTCACGGCGAACCCGAAATCTTTCCAGATGTCCTGTTGTATGCCGGCTCGCACCGCTACGCGGACGCGACCGGGGTCGCTCAGACTGGGCGACACTACCGTACTCGTATTCAGGTTCGTTTTCGGCGAATCGTAGCGGAAGAACGAGTACGACGCGAGAACGACGGCATCGACGTTGGTTCTGGCACTTTCGCCGGTCGGCAGCTCGCGGTTCCCGGCGATACCCCCGCCGACGAGGAAGCGGCTTCGGGGCGACTGTGTGAGCCGCCGCCCCACGAGACCACCGAGCGTGCCACGGAAGTCCACGCCGAGGCTCTCGTTCCGCTCCACGAGGCCGAATCCGCCCACCGACCAGCGGTTGGCCAGGAGGCGATTGTAGCCAAGCTGGAGGGAGGCCCGCGAGGTGTCGTCGGCTCCTGGCGTGCGGCTGACGGTCATGTCTTCGGCGAGCGTCATTTCAAACGCCGGACGCCGATAGCTGGCGTTGAAGCTGGAGTCGAGCTGCGTGACACCGCTCGATTTCGTGTGGCTGAAGCCAAAACTCAAGCCGCCATCGAGGCGCTTCCAGAAGCTCGCGCCGATCGGACGCACGCTCGCGATGTCATACAGCGCGAGCACGATCGGACCACCGATGGTCTCGAGCTCGGTTTTGCCAGGCTGTGCGGGCTGGAACTGTCCGAGGAGAATGCGCCCGTTCAACATCTGCACTTCGAACTGTTCCGGCGCAACGATGGATCGCACCTTGTCCCATTCGATGTAGATCGTGCCCACGTCGTCGGTCTTCAGTTCGAGCCGGCCGCTATTGAGCTCGCGGATCTCGCCGGTGAACCGGTCGCCGTTTCGAAGCTCGATGACGTCACGCTTGGGAGCCGCCTGGACGGTCCCCGAGAGGGACAGGAGGCAGACGGCAAGAATGCTCGCCTTCCGGACTACTCCCATTTGAGTACGTTGCGCAGGACGGACCAGCGCGGATGCGGCGCCGAAACCGTCTGTCCGAGGATCCAATGGCGATAGAGCTGATCGATTGTTCCATCGCGGCGCTTCAGCTCGATCCAATTGTTGATGAAGATCGCGAGCCGCTCGTCGTGCCTGGCGATTGGGTATGCGAGCGGAATCTTGATCAATCCCGGGCCGGGCACGACCACCGCGTACTCGGGATGGAGCAGGGTCCATGCCGATCCGCGTTCGGCAGGCAGCGCGAGAGCATCCAATTGGTGATCACCATCGAAGAGACCTGCGACTGAATTGACGGGCACGATCTGCGCAGCGGGAAGCCGCTCGTGCAGCTTCGCGATGTAGTACGGGGCGTTGGGCACGCCGATCCGGATTGCTCCAAGGGCGGTGACATCGGCCCATGTCACGAAGTCGGCGCGGCGTTCATCGCGGACCACGAACGCCAGGGTCTCGTCGATGTACGGCTCCGAAAACAGCACCCGCGCGGCGCGATCGGTCGTGACCGGCACGCCGCTCATGACGAGATCGCAGTCGCCGGCGTCGAGAGTCGTGACCAGCCGCTCGCGATCGATTGGGTCGAGCTCGAGATCGACGTTGAGCTCCCTGGCGAGCCGGTGCGCCAGTTCGACGTCGAATCCCACCATGTCACCGCGAGCGCTCGCATACGCGAACGGCAGCGCATCCGGCGTATAGCAGACGCGCAGGCGGCGACGGGCGAAGATCCGGTCGAGTTGCGACGCAGCCGTCTCGGGCGCGCTCGACGGATCGTGCGCGACGACGCGGGCAGGTGCGGCGATCAGCTGCATGTCAGCCAGCACCTTGTCCTTGTCGAACGGTTGATAGAGGACCGTGCCGGCGAGAAGGCGCGTTCCGCCCAACGCAGCGGCAATGAGCAGGGCCGTGACGATGGCGTAGCGGAGCAGGGCGCCGGGTCGGGGGCGGAGCATGCCTCGCATCGCGCAACTGCCGAGGATTGCCACGACGACGGTGTGCACGCCTGCCGCCAACGTGCCGAACCGCGAATTGATCACCGACGTCGCGACGAACAGCTGGAAGGTGTCGCTCGGGATCCTGAACATGTCCAGGAGGAACGGCACGGCAGCGTTCAGACTGCCAAAGAACGTGACGAACCCCGTTGCCGCCAGCGCCGGATACTGCGCCAGCTGGATGGGCGCGTCGGCGAACCATCCTGCGAACAGAATGAAACTGATCGACAGCAGCTTGCCTGCGTGAGGCAGGTTGAAAGACGCCGGGACGATGACGTCCGGCAGTTCCTTCGCGTCTGAGCGGTTCAACGCCGGCTGCGCGAGCAGCGTCTTGCTCGCCTCGGTGAGGATCGGGAGCACGATGAAGAGGTCGCCTGCCATGAAGGCCATGACCAGACCGCCGCCCGTCGCGCGAAACAGCTCGCGCGCTGAGATGGGCGTCAACGCCGACACGAGTCCCGGCAGTACCCACAACGCGAGCACCAGCGACATCGCGATGTACGCGACGAGATAGACCTGCAGCCTGGCGACCTGATCCAGCGTGATGGTGCCGGCAACCGACGCGGCGATCGCGAACAGCCCGTACGGCATGAGGCTGACGATCATCCGCGTCGCCCGCGACACCGTGGCGCTCACGACGCCGAGCACGTCCAGCAGCACCTGCTTGCGTTCGACACCGATCAGCGCGACGCCGATGGCGACCGAGAACAGCACCACCGCGGGGACGACGTTGTTGGCGAGCGAAAAGAACGGATTGGACGGGATGTAGAGGTCGATGAAATCGAACGGCGGTCGCTGCTCGGTGAGCGTCGAGCTGAAGAACGATGCGCTCGCACCAGACGGAAAGGCGAGTGGCACCAGCATCGCCATCGCCACGGCGAGGCCCCACACGACGGCCAGCACGATCCCGACGCGCGCACCGAGGCTCTTTGCGTCGGCGTACGACAGACTGCCCAGACTGGTGATGATCGAGACCGTCACGTACGGCAGGACGGTCATCTGCAGGAGCTTGATGTAGCCCGTTGCCACCAGGCTCAACGGCGCCGCGTGCTCGCCGATGCAGACGCCGGTGACGATGCCGGCGGTCAGTCCGATGAGGAGCTTGCGCGAGAAGGTCATGCCGGGATGCCGACGGCGGCCGGCGCGACCGCCCTCAACCGCGCTTCTTCCAGACCGACGTTGCAGACACCTTACCGGCTGCGTCCAGGGTCGAAAGACGAAGCAGCGGTCCATCGAAGGCGTACGTGCGAGTACGGTCCAGCGAGACCTCCTGCATCTCGGTCACCTGCGTGTTCCCGGTCGCATTGAGAATCTTGAGCTGGTGCTTCGTCACGTCGATGACGGCGCGGCCACTCATGTCGAGCGCAAGCGGCCCGCTCGGCGGTTCCGCCTTCCCATACATCGCCAGGTTGCCGAACTCGTCATAGGTGAGCATGCCGCTCGCCTTGACCTCCGTAGGCTGTCCCTGTGTCGACATCGTTTCGAACTTGACGAGATCCCACGTGCCTTGCAGCTGGCGCCGGACGAACTCGAGCGACCCTGGGCCCGTCTCAACCGGGCCCATCTTGGCGGGCGCGTGGCGCGGCGCGGGATGGCAGGCGGCGAAGAGAAGGGCAGCCATCACCCAGGCTCCTGTTACAACCGATCGACGTCCGGACATCACACCCTCCTGATTGGTCGATGCCGCCGGGGCGGCATCTGGCAAGGCACTGAGGGCTGGAGTATATCGTGGAGCAGACATCCAGCGGGACGGTCTCAACGTAGACTCGCGACCGCTCGCCTCAGTCTGCACGTGGCGTTCTGAGGCTGCCGTCCACCACGCCGCGAAGGATGGCGTGAAGGCGCTCCACGCCTTCAGTCAGCGCCGCAGGACCAGGCTGCAGGATGTACGCGGACTTGATCTCGTAGATGCGGCCCTCGCGTACGGCTGGAATCGCGTCCCAGCCGGCGCGAGACGCAATCCGTGACGTGCGCACGGGCTTGCCGCACCACGACGCGATGATCACATCAGGCGCCGCGGTGATGACCTGTTCGCTCGACACGATGCGATCCTTCGCCAGTCTGGCATCACGAAGATCAGGAAAGACGGGCTCACCACCGGCGATCGCGACGAGCTCTTCGACCCAGCGGATGCCGCTGATGAGTGGGTCGGGCCACTCCTCGAAGTACACACGTGGGCGCCGCGGCCAGGCCGCGGCAGCATCGGCAATCGTGTTCAGCCCGCGCTCGAGCCGGACTGCGAGCTCCGAAGCTTTCGCGGGCACGCCAATGATGCCGCCGAGGACGCGGATCATCTGCAGGATCTCGGGCACGCTGCGCTGGTTGAAGGTGAATACGGGCAAGCCGCGCTTTACGAGCTCCGACGTGATCTCGGCCTGCAGATCCGAGAACGCCAGCACGAGATCCGGCCGCAGCGATTCGATGCGCTCGTACTTCGCATGGAGGAATGACGAGATCCGCGGCTTCAGCCGCGCCTCTGGCGGTCGTACCGTGTAGCCGCTGATTCCGACCACACGGTCGCCTTCTCCGAGCAGGTAGAGTGTCTCGGTCGTCTCCTCGGTGAGGCAGACGATGCGTTCGGGATACGTCGCCATCGGAAGCAGTATCATCTCGCATGTTCGTCGGGACCGATCTCGCGTCGACGATCGAAGCTGCCGAGGCGCGCCTCTCGGCGTCCATTGCGCGTGCCTACGACGCCAGCGGGCAGCCTGGGGTGTACGTGGAGCACATCGGCAACGGCGTCGCCGTGTACACCGGGCCCTCCTCACCGATCAACAAGATGATCGGCATCGGCTTCGACGGACCTGTAGACGACGGCGTGTTCGCAGGCGTCGAAGCTCGCTTCAGGGCGCGCGACGCGGCGCTCCAGGCGGAAGTGGCGACACTCGCAACGGCCGAGATCGCCGCAACGTTGACGCGGCGCGGCTACGTGCTCCAGGGATTCGAAAATGTTCTGGGGTGCGAGACCAGCGGCGCGGACAGTCCGGTTCCTGCCGGCATCGACGTCGGTTGCCTTCCCCCAGGAATGGGCCGCCAATGGCTCGACATCGCCATCACCGGGTTCATGCATCCCGACACGCAGGGCGTCATACCGGAGCCGCTTCCGCCCCGTGAAGTGCTCGAACGCGCGCTGCAAGTCTTTGCCGACGTTCCGGGGTTCGTGTACTACCTCGCGACGATCGACGGTGCGACGGCGGGCGTTGCGACGATGCGGCTGGACGGCGAGGTCGCGCAGTTGTGTGGTGCGACGACGCTGCCGGCATTTAGACGCCGAGGGGTCCAGACGGCACTGCTGCGGACGCGGCTCGCCGACGCCCGCCGTGCAGGTGCCCGCCTGGCGGTCATGACGACCGCTCCCGGCTCGAAGTCACAGGAGAACGGTCATCGTCAGGGATTCGCGCTTCTCTACAGCCGCGCCCTTCTGGTGAAGGAACCTGTGTGACGCCGTCCGCCCGGCCGCCCGGCGATGCCGGTGTGGGTCCAGAAGGCGACGCGCAGGAGGCACCTGGCGGTCAACATCTGCTGCTCTATGATGGCGTTTGCGCGCTCTGCAACGGCATCGTGCGCTTCGTGCTCGAACGGGAGCGCGACCCGGGAGGAGCATTTGATTTCGCCGCGCTGCAGGGGACGACGGGTCAGGCGTTTCTTCGACGCTTTGGCAAGAGCGTCACCGATCTCGACACGGTCTATGTCGTCGTCGGGTATCGCTCGCCGTCGCCGGTGATCGTGGATCGCTCCGCCGCCGCGATTGTGATCCTTACGCAGTTGCGGCGACCGTGGCGATGGTTGGCTGCGGCACGTGTCCTGCCGACAGCGGTCCTCGACTGGCTGTACAAGATCGTGGCGCGGAATCGTTACCGCTGGTTCGGCCGCTACGACACCTGTCTGCTGCCGACGCCAGGCGTGGCGAAGCGCTTTCTGGAGTAGGTATGGGGCAGGGACTCATCCCGACCCCAAGATCCAAGAACCCATCTGTCACGCGAACGCGCGGCGCAACACGTCGAGGCTCTTCGGGACCGCCGTGTCGGCGGACTCCTTGCCTTCCATCTCGAGTGAGATCCACCCTCGGAAGCCTGCGTTTCTCAGAATCTTCGCAATCCGCGCATAGTCGAGATCCAGCGTGTACCACACGCCGCCGCCGTAATACGTCTTCGCCTGCACGATGACGGCGTGCGGCGCCAGCTGCTCGATCCCCGCGTACGGATCGTCGGGCCAGTTGCCGGTGTCGAGGTTGATGCCGAGCCATGGCGAGTTGACGCCTTTGAACAGCCGCAGCAGGTTATCGACTTTCGTCGTGAGTCCCCAGTGGTTCTCGAGCGCGAGCACGACGCCGTTGGCTTCCGCGTCGGGCAGACACGCGTTGATGCTCTCGATGCACCACTTGAAGGCGTCTTCGTCCGTGTATCCAGCAATCGGCGGCTCGTTGCCCTTCACCTTCATCAGGTCGTCGAACTCCTTGATCGTGTTCCATCGTCCGGAGTTCAGCCGAACCGCGGGAATCCCGAGCTTGGCCGCCAGGCCGATGCACTTCTTGGTGTGATCCACGGCTTCCTGGCGCTCTTTGGGATCCGGTGAGACGAAGTCCTGGTGGATCGACAGCATCGGAAGCGAAAGCCCGTGCCGGAAAGCCGCTTGCTTCAGGCTATTCAGGTACGCTGGCGTTTCATTGTCCATCTGCACGTGAAGCAGTTCGACGCCGTCGAAGCCAATGCCGGCGGCCTGATCGATCACCTTCTGCACGGGATACTTGTCTTTGTCGAAATGCCAGTAGGAATACGTGGAGACCGCGAAACGGAATGGTCCGCCTTGACCGGCCGGGGTGTCGGCCAGCGCTGCGGCGGGCCGGCCGGCAAATGCCAGCGGAGCAAGTGCACCGAGCTTGAGGGCATCGCGTCTGTTGATGGACATGCGCGCGAGCATACTGCAACAGCGTCAGGACGCGACACGCCTGTTCGTGGATGTTCGGCCAGTGCCCGCGTCAGTCACCGGGACTCAGTCGCGCTTCGCCGATACTCCGCCTCGGTCAGGAACCGGCCTTCGTAAACTCCGTCGTCAGGACGGACACTGATGAAGCGCATCGCGCCAGCACTCACGCTCTTTTTCCTGGGCCCATTCGTCGCGGAGTTTCTCCTCGGAAATCTGC
>JBKPMA010000305.1:0-4252 GCA_046731935.1 Acidobacteriota bacterium | reverse complement strand
GCTGAGGACGAAGTGCTCATCCACCACAATCTGGGTCGAATAGCCTCCATACGTCGGCGTCACGCCATCCGCTTCAAAGCTTCCGTACGTCATGCGCGGTCCAGACTCGCAGTAGTTTTCGAGGCCTTCCCTGCAGCTGCTGCACGTACGATCTGAATCGACGAAGCAGCCGACCCCGACGATATCGCCAACTCGATAACGCGTGACGCTCGGACCAACTTCGACGACGCGTCCGACGATCTCGTGGCCGGGCACGCACGGATAGGTCGTGAAGTGCCATTCGTTTCGAGCGAAATGGATGTCAGAGTGACAGATGCCGCAGTGCTCGATATTGATGCGGACGTCACGGTCGCCGGGTGTGCGGCGTTCGAACTCCCAGGGCGCGAGCGGCGAGGAGGCGGTCTGAGCAGCGTATCCACGAACTTTCATACAAGAGGTCCCTTCGTTCACGAAGCAGTGATCTGTCTGCTGTCATTCTAGGCGACGTCAGCGCATCAGGAACCCCATACCGCAGAGGTTGGCGCATTACGACGGACGCGATCAGGATGCCGGCAGTTCGTTGTTCTCCGCCGCGGGCCGATCGGAGAGCCGCGTCAGTACAGACGGCGCCCATCGCGACGTGCTCTGCCATCCCGTGTGGCTCTCGCTGCTCCCTGATTCCGTCGCCGACGGCAAGAGTCGGTTCGAGAACGCCATCAACGCAGCGAACGTATTGGGCAGTGCGGCGGACGCGACGACCGCCAGCCGCGCCGGCCAGCCGATCACGAGCTCCGCATCCCCACGAAGCGCCGCATCGACCACCTGTTCCGCCGCGCGCTGAGCGCTTATCGAGAGTACGGGTGTGGAATCGGCAATGGCAAACCAGGCGAACTCCTGCCGATGCTGTCCCTTGAACCACGCGTTGAAGAACGATCCGGTCCGCATCAGCCCGGGGCAGACGGTCGTGACGCTGATTCCCTCACGTCTCAGCTCGGCGCCCATCGCGCTCGACAGTCCGGTCAACGCGAACTTGCTGGCGCAGTACGGAATGAGATGGGGCACTCCGACCTTGCCGCCGATCGACGAGATGTTGACGATCCGGCCGCCGCCCTGAGCGCGCATGTGGGGAATCGCGGCGCGCATCGTACGAAGTGGCGCCCAGAGATGCACCGCCATCGCCTCGTCGTAGTCGGCCGTCGTCATGTGGTCGAACGGCCCTACCTTGATCGTGCCGGCATTGTTCACGAGCACATCGAGCGAGCCGTACCGCTCGATGACCGCCGCCACGACCAGTTCCGCATCGGCGTCGTCGGCGAGATCCGTGACGATCGTCGACACCTCCTGGATACCGGTGGCGAGCAACTGCTGACGTGCACGATCCAGTTCGGCTGAGTCTCGCGCGGCAATTACGACCTTCATGCCGGCACGGCCGAGCTCTTTCGCGATCAGCAGACCGAGTCCACGCGAGCCGCCGGTGACGAGCGCGACGCGTCCACGAACATCAGGTGCACGTCGCCACATCCGTTTGATGATCGATGCGCCGAGCCACATGCCACCTGCAAGCAACGCCGCGGAGGCGACGGGACCGAGAGCGCGTTCAGTTGTGTTGGGAGTCATGCGGCAATGCGTGCAAGTTCGCCGCCACGGACATCGAAAGCGATAGCCAGCGATGCTGGGGCCACATCAGAGTCCATAGTTCGTAGTTCGTAGTTCGTAGTCCGCAGCTGAAGCCTGCAGCCTGCAGCCTGAAGACCGAGATCTCTCCCGTGCTACCATCCGCGCGTACTCGGAGGATGCCCCGATGAACCGCCGCACATTCCTGTCGAAGACCGCCGCCGCGACCGCCGGACTGACCGTGCTGCCTGGACGAGCCTTCGCTCGCCAGAGCCCGAACGACACGGTGAATGTCGCCATCATTGGCCTGCGCGGCCTCAACACCGGTCATCCGACCTGGACAGAGCGCGGACGCGGGCTCGATCATTACGAGCATCTCGCCGGCATCAAGAACGTCCGGATCACCCACATCGTGGACGTCGACGAGCGGCACTTCACGACCTCGGTGCCATATGCCAGGAACAAGTGGGGAGGCGATCCGAAGACAGAGACCGACTTCAGGCGAGTGCTCGAGAACAAGGACGTCGATGCAGTCACCATCGCGGCGCCGGATCACTGGCACGCGCTGATGACCATCTGGGCCTGCCAGGCCGGCAAGGACGTCTACGTCGAGAAACCCATCAGCCACAACATCGTCGAAGGCCGGCGGATGATCGAAGCCGCGCGCCGGAACAACCGCATCGTGCAGGTCGGCACGCAGGCGCGAAGCGGCGCTGTGCTCGCAAAGGCCGTCCAGTTCGTGCGCGACGGCGGATTGGGCACCATCTACATGGGCAAGACCGTGATCAATCGGCCGCGGGATCCGATCGGAGTCACCCAGGACGGACCAGTGCCGCCCGGCGTGCACTACGACCTGTGGATGGGGCCGGCGCCGGAACGACCCTTCAACGAGCACCGCTTTCATTACTACTGGCACTGGCTCTGGGACTACGGCACGGGTGATCTCGGCAACACGGCGGTGCACACGCTCGACGCGACGCGGTGGCTGATGGGCAAGCAGGAGCATCCGCAGACCGTCTACTGCAGTGGAGGCACGTTTGAAGCCGGAGCCCCGACCGATCAGCAGACGCCGAACACGCAGACCGCCGCGTACCGCTACGCCGATGGCACGGAGCTTCTCTGCGATCTGCGCAACTGGTTCAGCGGTCCGCCGGAAGCGCGCGGCATGTTCATCTACGGCTCAAAAGGCTGGATGAAGGTCGCCGATGACAAAGCGCAGGTGTACTTCGGCAGGAAGAACGATCCAGGTCCCGTACTGACGGCCGATACGCCGCACGTGGACTCCGACCTCGACCTCGAAGGCCAGGCGCATTTCGAGAACTTCATTACCGCCGTCCGGTCACGCCAGTCCGACACACTGCACGCTCCGTTGCACGAGGGTCACTTCTCGTCAACGCTGTGCCACCTGGGCAACATCTCGTATCGGCTCGGACGCTCCTTGAAATTCGACGGTGCGAACGAGCGGTTCGTCGGCGACGAGGAAGCGGACAAGCTGCTCGGCCGCACGTATCGCGGACCGTATGCCTTACCATCCGGATCCTAGACCCTTCGTGTCACGCCTTCGCAATCCTCATCGCGGGCTGATCACTGCCGTCGCGACCGCTGTGACGATCGCGGGTTGCGCTGTCGCCCCATCGGCGCTCGCCCAAGACGCTGTCTTCGCGGACGTCGACAAGACGATGGAGAACTACCGCCTGGACGGGCACATTCCGGGCATGGTCTGGGGCATCGTGCAGGACGGCCGGCTGGTGCACGTGAAAGGCGCCGGCATTCAAGACGTGGACACCAAGCGTCCGGTCAACGCCGATACGCTCTTCCGCATCGCGTCGATGACCAAGGCGTTCACCGCGCTGTCGATCCTGCGGCTCAGAGACGAAGGCAAGCTCGCCCTCGACGCTCCCGCCGAAACGTACGTGCCCGAGATGAGCGGGTGGAAGTATCCGACGGAGGATTCACCGAGGATTCGCGTGCGTGAGTTACTGACTCATACGTCGGGGTTCGTGACCGACGATCCCTGGGGCGATCGGCAGACGCCTCTGCCTGAGAGCGACTTCACACAGCTCCTGCGCGACGGCGTGCCGTTCACGCGCGCGCCTGGGGTGGCGATGGAGTACTCGAATCTCGGCTACGCCCTGCTCGGCCGCATCATCGCCAACGCGTCAGGACAACCGTACAAAGGATTCGTCCAGAAGCTGCTCTTCGCGCCCTTGGGCATGAGCTCCACTGGGTACGACGTGGCTGAGACGCCTCAGGATCGTCGCGCGCTTGGCTACCGTTGGGAAGATGCGGCGTGGAAGCTCGAGCCGACGATGGCGCACGGCGCGTTTGGCGCGATGGGAGGGATCCAGACCAGCGCCAACGATTACGCGAAGTGGGTGGCGTTTCTGCTTTCTGCCTGGCCGCCTCGCGATGGCGCAGACACCGGACCGGTGCGACGCTCGAGCGTCCGTGAGCTGGCGCAAGGCGCGAACTTTCCCTCCGTGCGGGCGCGGCCGGATCGAGTGGGCCGGATGCGTGCCGTGAAGCCGCCACATACGGAATGGGCTTCTTCGCGGCCAGTGATTGCGAGCTTGGTCTCACGCTGAGTCATGGCGGCGGGTATCCCGGGTACGGATCACACGTGCTGCTCCTTCCCGACTACGGCGTCGGCATCTTCGCG
>JBKPMA010000304.1:0-4369 GCA_046731935.1 Acidobacteriota bacterium | reverse complement strand
GTCTGGTCGTGAGCGGCGTGATGTTGGCGCGTGCCGTGCCCGCCATCCTTGCCGGCCCGCTGGCGGGGGTGCTGCTGGATCGCATGGACCGCAGGAAAGTAATGGTCGGCAGCGACGTGATTCGCGCCGTCATCGCGGCGTGCTTCGTGCTGACGGTCCGGTGGCCGGCGCCGTGGCTGTTGTTCCTGCTGAGCGGCCTCCTGATGTTCGCCTCGCCGTTCTTCACCGCCGGGCGCGCGGCCATCCTTCCAGCGATTGCGAACGCCGACGAGATCCACACGGCCAACTCGCTCACGCAGACCACGCAGTGGACGACGTTGACGATTGGCACGATGGCGGCGGGCGTCAGTGCGGCCAAGCTCGGCTACAGCGCCGCCTTCGTACTGAACGCGCTGTCATTCGTGTTCTCAGCCTGGGCAATCAGTCGTCTGGTGTCGCCGCCCGGGGGATTCAGGGCCGCGTCCGGCACACTGGCCGAGGCGGTACGGGCCCGGCCGTGGCACGAATACATCGAAGGGCTGCGCTACATGCGGCAGCAGCCGCTCATCCTGGCCATCGCCTTGCTCGGCATCGGGTGGGCCTCCGGCGGCGGTGCCGCGCAGATCCTCTTCTCGCTCTTCGGCGAGATGGTGTTCAATCGCGGACCGGCCGGCATCGGCCTCATCTGGGGATGCGCCGGACTCGGTCTCATCGCCGGCGGAATCGTCGCGCACGTCGTCGGACCGAAACTCTCGTTTCTGCGCTACAAGCAGCTCGTCGCGATCTGTTATCTCGTCCACGGGGGCGCCTACGTGGTCTTCAGTCAGATGCCGACATTCGGGTGGGCGCTGGTCTTCATCGGACTCTCCCGCGCGGCGGTCGCGATCAGTTCCGTCCTGAACATGTCCATTTTGCTGAGGCACGTCGCCGACGAGTTCCGGGGACGCGTCTTCTCGACCAACGAGTCTCTGATCTGGGCGACGATGATGTTGTCGATGCTCGCGGCGGGAATTGCGTCGATGCACGTCAGTCCCAGGACCATTGGCGCATGGTCGGGCGTCCTCAGCTCGATGACCGCGCTCTATTGGATTTGGGCTGATCGCGTCGGACTGCTCAAGGAACCAATCGTTCCGAGCCACGCGGCCGACGAAGTCGAGGTACGCCAGGAGCCGCCGGTCTGATATGCCGCCTCTCGCCACGGCCGCCGCGCAGCCGTTCATGGTTCAAGCCGTCGTCCTGATCGTGGCGGCGGCGGTGATTGCCTATCTGTCGTACCGCATCGGCCTCGTGCCGATCGTGGGCTTCCTTCTGGCCGGCGCCGTCATCGGTCCGCATGCACTAGGCCTGGTGAAGGATCCCGAGCTCGTGAACCAGGCGGCAGAGATCGGCGTCATGCTGCTGCTGTTCACGATCGGCATCGAGTTCAGCCTCGACAAACTCGCCAGTCTCAAGACGCTGATCTTCGGCGGTGGGGGATTGCAGGTAGTACTGACCAGCCTGGCAACGATGCTGCTGCTGCGCCTTGGCGGCGTCTCATGGCAGGCGGGACTGTTCACCGGGTTTCTGGTCGCACTGTCGTCGACGGCCATCGCGCTGAAGCTCCTGGCTGACCGCGGCGAAAGCGATACGACCTGGGGCCAGGTCGCGCTCGGGCTGCTCATCTTTCAGGATCTCGCCGTCGTCGTCATGGTCCTGCTCGTGCCGATGCTGGGCGGCCAGCTCGGCTCGACGGCTGACATCGTGATTGCTCTGACGAAGGCACTGGCCATCATCGCGATCGTCCTGATGGTGGCGCGTCGTGTCATGCCGCCGCTCCTGGAACGCGTGGCTCGTACGTGTTCGCCGGAGCTGTTCCTGCTTGCGGTCGTGGCGATCTGCTTCGGCACGGCGTGGCTGACCAGCCTGGCCGGTGTCAGTCTGTCACTCGGCGCGTTTCTGGCGGGACTGGTCGTCAGCGAGAGCCGTTTCAGTCAGCACGCCTTCGGCGAGATCATGCCGCTGGAAATTCTCTTCAGCGCGATGTTCTTCGTCTCGGTGGGAATGCTGCTCGACGGCCCGTTCGTGCTCGCACACCTGCCGCTCGTTCTGCTGGCCGTGGCCGTCGTGCTGGTCCTCAAAGTGCTCGTGACCACTGGAGCGGCGCTCGCGCTCGGGCATCCGCTGTCGGTCGCCGCGGCGAGCGCATTCGTCATCGCGCAGATCGGTGAGTTCTCGTTCGTGTTGGCGCGGGCCGGCGAGAGCGCCGGTCTGTTTCCAGCCGGGCGCGCCGATGCCGGCGGGCCGACGTTCATCGCCGCGTCGGTCCTGCTGATGGTCATCAGCCCGCAGCTCGCGGCGATCGCATCCTCGGTCTCGCGGCGGCTGGATCGGCGGCGCGTCGCCCGCGAAGCAGAGCGTGTCATGGACGCCGACAGCGGCGAGCCGGTCTCTGTTGCGCTGTCGGACCATGTGATCGTCGCGGGGTACGGGGGCGCCGCGCGTCATCTGGTCCGCGTGCTGCGCGGGTCTGGTATTCCGTTCGTCATCACGACGCTCAATCCGGGCGGGGCGCGCGAGGCGGAGGCGGAGCAGCTGCTCGTGCTGCGCGGCGACGCCGGCCGGCAGCTCACGTTGACGCGCGCGGGGATCGAGCGGGCTCGTGTCGTCGTCATTGCCGACGACGACTTACCGACGACGTACCGAGTGTCGGCCGTGGCGCGGACGCTCGCACCCGGTGCGCGCATCCTGACCCGCACACGGTACATGTCCGAGATCGCGTCGCTGAAGGAGGCGGGATCCGATCACGTCGTCTCCGAGGAGTTGGAGAGCATCGTCGGACTCTTTTCGGAGGTGCTGCGCACCTACAAGGTCGATGCGGCCGACATCGAGTCGCACGAGGAGAGCATCCGTGGCGGCGGGTACGCCGCGTTGCTCCCGTCAGAGGACGCCGCGAAACCAGCACCGGCAGGCCACACCGGTCATCTCCTGGACACGACGCGCACGGTGACGTTGACCACGACATCCACCGCCTGCAGTCACCTGGACCAGTCGCATCCGGTGAAGCCCGCCTCCAGCGGCTGTGCGGAATGTCTTCGCATCGGCAGCAGCTGGGTACACCTCCGGATCTGTATGATCTGTGGAAACGTCGGCTGCTGCGACAGCTCACCCAATCGCCACGCGACGGCGCACTATCACGCCTCCGGCCATCCGATCATGAGATCGGGTGAACCGGAGGAGACGTGGGGGTGGTGCTACGTCGATCAGATCGAGTTGTAGCGGCTACAGCTCGCGGATCCAGATGTTGCGGAACCGGATCGGCACGCCGTGATCCTGGAGCGACAAGGGCATCTTGTCAGGATGCGCCTTGTAGTAGGGAGGCCCCGTGTGGGTCGTCACTCCCATGACTTCGACGTTGTCCTGGATCAGCACGCCGTTGTGGAGCACCGTGAAGCGCGCGCGGCGGGTGAGCTTGCCATCGCTGTCGAATGCCGGCGAATGGTAGACGACATCGTAGGTCTGCCACTCTCCGGGCTTTCGTGACGCGTTCACGAGCGGCGCGTGCTGCTTGTAGATCGATCCCGCCGATCCATGCCAGTAGGTCTCGTTTTGGTACGAGTCGAGCACCTGGAGCTCGTACGTGCTCTGCAGGAACACGCCGCTGTTCCCGCGTTCCTGGCCTTCGCCCTTCACTTCTGCGGGTGTCGCCCACTCGATGTGCAGCTGGACGTCGCCGAAGCCGCGCTTCGTCCGGATGCCGCCCGTGCCAGCCTTGACGGTGGCGACGCCATCGGCAACGGTCCAGAGCGCCGGACTACCGCCCTTCTCGTTCTCCCACTGCGACAGGTCCTTGCCGTCGAACAGCACGATGGCATCGGAAGGCGCGGCGCCGAGCGACGCTCCAGGCGTCACGACGCGCGGGGCCGTCTTGGGTGCGGGCACTTCGTTGACGTGCTCGTCCTTTGGCGGAGCCTGCGCTCCGGTGCGCGCGACGACGAGTGATGCGGCTATGACCATGAGGGGCAGAACGTTCTTCATCGGCACTCACCTCCTGACTGCAATCTGAACTCTTGGAACCCGTGGAACCTTCGGAACCTGTTGAACCCGATGAACCGCGATCGGATGCAGTTCAGTCTTCTGCTTTCATGCCCATCGACGCCCAGTCCTCTTGTGCGGGTCCGTAGATGCCTGGCACTCGCAGGCCGGCCTGCCGCATGAGCACGGTCAGTTGTCCGCGATGGTGTGCCTGATGGCTGATGAGCGCGCGGAGCGTGGTGCCGTTCGTCCACGGCCGTCCGTACATTTCGCGCATCTCCTCGAGCGACGCGTCCGTCCACGTTGACGAAATCGCGTCGCGCGCGGCCGCCGCAGCCCGATCGTATGCGGCCCGGATGTCCGCGGCGGAGGGCGGTGG
>JBKPMA010000303.1:0-3466 GCA_046731935.1 Acidobacteriota bacterium | reverse complement strand
GGTGATCGCCGGCTGTTCACGTTCGTCGAGAACGACCGCGGATACGGTGCGCGGAGCGCCGTGCACAAAGAGCAGCACCGATTCGCCGACGGCGACGTGATCGCCGCTGGAGAGGAGGTGACTCGATACCTGCACATCGTTGACGAACGTGCCGTTGGAGCTGCCGAGATCGCTGACGCGCCAGCCTGCCGCATCGCGGCGAAAGGCGCAGTGGCGCCGCGAGATCGCACCATCGGGAACGCCGATCGTGTTGTCCGGATCCCGACCGACGGTGATCTCGTCAGCGGCGAGCGGAAACACATTGCCCGTGAGCACGCCACCGATCATGACGAGCTTCGAGGGAACGACGTCTGGCATGGCGGTGACGCTGCAACGCACCGCAGCGAACGCGCGGCGGTGCTGAACTGGGCGAGTGAATCCTGCAAGCGTAACGGGCCATGCGTCAAGCACAGCCAGCAGCGCTGTGCCATTACGCGGAGGCTGGACGACAACGACTAGTCGCAGTCTGCCATCACCGGCGCGACGCAGCGCCTCATGCTCGCGCGCGGCGCGTCAAACCACGCGGTAGCTACATTACGTCCAGGTCACTGTCTCGAGATGCGACGCCCCTGCGCTTTTCAGGCTGCCGTTGATCCGATCGACGTCCTCCGGCTCGCTGTGCACACCCAGCAGCACGGCGCCGTTCGCGACACCGCGTTGCAGCGCGTCGGCGCGCTCTTCGGGCAAGCCCGCGGCCGTGAGGACCGACGCGAGGCTGCCGGCTGCGTGCCCGGTCACCTCCCCGAGCTCCGCCGCCAGGGGCCCGGCCGCAACGACTGGCCCGACTCCCGGCATCACCAACGCGATAGCCGCGAGCACGAGCCCGCCCAACTCGCCCAGCCGTGCCGCCGGACGGGAGTCCTCGAGCTCTACGCCGGCCGTGGCGTCCATCTGTTCGGCCAGTGAGCGCTCGTCGGCATGGCTGCGCGCGACGACCGAGATGCGTTCCCCGTCGATACCCAGTGAATGCAGTGTGTTCGTGGCCTCGATGGCCATGGCGGACGTGGGGAACAGGGCAAGCGTGAGGGGATGCGGCACGGCACGATCCTACGACGAAACGCACGCCTCGAGACGGGAGTCGGCGAGTACCGGGAGTCGAGCGCGGACGCCGGCAGCGAGCGGTGCCGCCTCACCCGCGACCGGCGCTCAACTGACTTCGCGCGAGATGCTGGTGCACGGATCCCACCGCGACCGAGCCCTCCCCCACCGCTTCAGCCACGCGCTTGATGGAGCCGTGCCGCACGTCACCCACCGCGAACACGCCGGGCGTGCTGGTCTCGAAGGGCAAAGGGGGTCGGTCGGTCGTGCACGCATCGGACGGCAGGTCGCGACCCGTAAGCACGAAGCCGTGATCGTCCCGACGGATCGACGGGCCGAGCCAATCCGTGCGCGCTTCAGCTCCGATCATCACGAACAGCGCGGTGGCGGGGATGGTTTCACGCCGGCCCTCAGCATGCTCGAGCTCGAGCGCGGCGAGGCGGCCCGTTCCGTGGCCTTCGACGATACGACTTCTGAGTCGCACGTCGATGTTCGAAGTCACCTGAATCTGACGCACGAGGTAGTCGGACATGCCTGCTTCGAGCGCCGGGCCGCGGACGATCAGCGTGACATGGCTGGCGAACTGCGACAGGTGCAGAGCCGCCTGGCCGGCCGAGTTGGCACCGCCTACCACGCACACCCGTTCCCCTGCGAGTGCGGAGCCTTGGGCCGCGGCGGCCCCGTAGAACAGTCCCGCTCCGGTCCACCGATCGAGTGATGGAACGTTGAGTCTCCTGTACTCGACTCCCGACGCGAGGATGACCGCGCGCCCCAGCACCTCATCTCCACCGGACAATGTGACCGCGTTGACACCATTCCGTGAGGCGAGTGCGATCGCACGTTGAGTGAACACGAACTCGGCGCCGAACAGCAGCGCCTGCTCCCATGCGCGGAACACCAGGTCGCCCCCGCTGATTCCGCGTGGGAATCCCAGATAGTTGCGGATCATCGAGCTTGTCCCGGCCTGCCCGCCGATCGCGCGATCCTCGACCACCATCGTGCGAAGCCCCTCGGAGGCGCCGTACAAGGCGGCGGCCAAACCCGCCGGCCCGGCTCCCACGATGACAAGGTCGTGGACGTGCGACGACGGTCGCGTGTTCACGCCAAGCGCGTGCGCGATGTCGAGGGTGGTTGGCTGGTGGACCACGGAGCCGTCGTGGAGGATCACCGCCGGCAATCGCGCAACGTCCACCCGATACGCATCGATCAGCTGGCGTCCGCGTTCGGAATCAGACGGATAGAAGCCATAGGGAATCGTGTTGCGAGACATCGTCTCGCGAAGCGCATGGGTCGGCGGCGACCATTGGTCGCCCACGATGCGGACCACCTCGTGATGGACACCATGGAGGCGGGTCCACGTGCTGAGTGCCTCCTGGACTCGAAGGTACAGCCATTCCTCGGGCGAAAACCCTCCCTTCACGACCCAGAAGTCGATCCGGTTGAGCGCGGTGGCGCGCTTCAACTGCGCGAGCGAGTCGAACGGGATGCGAGTGCCGCGCCGGTCCATCGCCACGAGCAGCACACGGCTCGCATGGGGATGCCGCACGTGGGCGCGCTCGAGAAACGTGATGCCGCCCTCATCGCCGGTCAAGGCAAGGTCCGCCGCGATCAGGGCGATGCGCGCACCCTCGTTCCCAAGCTGCTCGAGCATCGCGAGCCCCTCAGCTTCAGTGCCCACAGCGCGCACCTCGTAGTCGGCTCCGAAGCGCCGCGTCAGCGCTACGGCAATACGTGCGCGAGCCTCATCGTCGGCGTCGGCGAGGAACAACACCGGGAGCGGGCGCGGCTCGCGGCCTTTTTCTGATGCGGTTGACACCCCGTCCTTCCTCCGATGTCCACGAACGCGCGTGACTGCGGCCGACTATCGTCACACAGCCCGGAGTACCAAGTGAAATCACCACCGGAGCGCGGACTGCACGCCTCCGATCTTCCTGGCTCTGCTGGATCGTCGCCCGGACGATCCCGCTACCGGACGACATCGAGGCTCGGTCAGGATCCCTGCGGTGCATGTGGCAGAATGTGCGCTTCTCGGCCGCGGTGAGATCCTTTCTCGCGAGAATCGGCATGAGCGACGAGGTGGACGGATGATGCCCGACGATGCTGAACAGCGGATCGCAGCGCTTGAATCGAAGGTCCAGGAGTTGGACGCGCTCGTCAACCTCGCATTGAAACTGCTCGCGGTCGAGAAGCCGGTTTCGGCACTGTTGCAGCGCTATGGTGCGACACAGGCGGAGGATCTCGCCGTGCACGCATTACTGGACGATGTCGCGACACGAGCCGAACGGGGCGGAATGTACGCGCCGTCCCTCCGCGGATTCATGAACGAAATCGACGCCACCTTCCCGACCGTGCGAGGCGATCGGCAATTCGTATCACTGCTGCTCGACAC
>JBKPMA010000302.1:0-3241 GCA_046731935.1 Acidobacteriota bacterium | reverse complement strand
CTCGAATTTGTTCGGAATGCGGGGTTGCAGTCGGACCTGTATCGCGTCGATCGAACCTCCGGTCGCGTGATTCGCGTGACATCCGGCGCGCGCCTCACGGATCCGGATCTCTCACCAGACGGAACAAAGCTCGCCGCGATCCGCGGCGGCCGCGGCAGCCGATCGCTGGTCGTACTCGATCGGAGCGCGCTCGATCAATCGCATGGCAAAGCAGAGGGTTGGGCACATCCGCTCCTTGTGACAGGGGACGATCGGATGGTGCTCGCGGCACCACGCTGGTCACCGGACGGCCGGTCGATTGCGTTCGAAGCGCGCCGCCGCGGCGGCCCGTCTGAGATTGCGGTCCTGGATGTCGCGAGCGGAGCCACGCACGTCGTGGCGACGTCGCCGCGTGGGCGCAACGTCACGCCCGCCTGGACGCCGGATGGACGCTTTCTTGTTTTTGCGTCCGACCGAGACGGGGGCGCGTTTGCACTCTTTCGCGTGGCACTGAACGGCAGCGGCGGCGCACCTCCAAACGCGGAACGGTGGCTCGCGCCTGCCGGGGGCGCACGCAGCCCGGACCTCTCTCCGGACGGACGCGTCGTCGTCTTCGTCGGCTATACGGCCGACGGCTTCGATCTGTTCAGCGCTCCGTTGCCGGAACCCGCCGGACCCGACGCGCGTCCTGAGCAGCCGGACTTGGCGGCGGACGCCCTGACGCCGTCCAGTCAAACGCCAGACGCGCCGCCGGCCGCAGCGGCTGGCGCGCCGTATCGTCCGTGGAAATCTCTGCTGCCACGGGCGTGGCTGCCGCTGGTCGACACGTCGAATGACGAAGTACGCCTTGGCGCCGCGACGGGGGGAACGGATCCGTTGGGCTATCACGTCTGGGCGGCGAGTGTGTCGTGGTCCGTCGCTCGGGATGCCGCCCTCGAGCCCGTGTCGCCAGGCGCTCGTCCGGACTTCACGGTGAGCTACGCGTACGCGCGATGGCGTCCGACGCTCTACGCGCAGATTGAAGACGAGACGACTCCCCTGCTCTTGCCGTCGGCAGACGGGAGCAGCGTGGCGGCGGTCGCGCTCAGGCAGCGCAGCGTCGATGCCGGCGCGTTCCTGCCCTTCCTCCGCGTTCGCCACGCGCAACAGATCTTCGGTGCCTATCACTTCGAGCACGATCACGCCGAATCAGCGAACGCAGCCGCAACGCTCGACCGCGGGGCGGTCCGGCTGGGGTATTCGTTCACGAACGCGAAGCGGTATGGCTATTCAATCAGCCGCGAGTCAGGCGTGACGGCTGGCCTCGTCAGCGAACTGGGCGGGACGGCACTCGGCGGCGACGGCACGTCCACGCTGGTGCGAACGGACGTCAGGGGCTTCGTGCGCCTCGGCCCGCGTCACGCGATGCTCGCCCTGCGTGGTTCGGCGGCCGCGTCCGGCGGTGACGTGGCTATCCGCCGCACGCTGCGGCTGGGCGGCGCCGACGGCGACGCATCGGTCGTCAGCTTCGACGACGATGGCACGAGCCTGTTGCGTGGATTTCCGTCGAATGCGTTTCGCGGGACGCGAGTGGGGCTCGTGAACGTCGAGTACCGCATACCAATCGTGTGGATCGAGCGGGGGCGCGGCACGTGGCCGGCATTCGTGCGCAACGTGCACGTCGCCCCGTTCGTAGACGCCGGTGACGCCTGGACGCGGCGTGCCAGCCTGTCCGACGCGAAGCTGTCGTGGGGCGCAGAGATGTCGAGTGACGTCGTCGCCGGGTTCGTCCTGCCCCTGACGCTGACGGCAGGCGTCGGCTGGGGACATGACGGCGCTGGCCGCTACCCCGATTCGCGTCAGACCTATGTCAGGCTGGGATACGGATTCTGACTGCTGTAAGAGCGGAACGCGAAATTCGCAATGCGGACTGAACGTAGAGTGCGAGAGGCGGCGTGCACCCTAAATCCGCACTCCGCAATCCGAATTCCGAGTTAGGTTAGTTCGCCTTCAACGCCTCGATCTCTCGCCTCGCGTCGGCTGCATACGCAGACGTCGCGAACTCGTCCGTCACCCGCTTGTAGGTCTGTGAGGCTTCGACCTTCTTGCCGGCTGCGGCGTAGGTCCGCGCGAGCTGCATCAGGATGCCGTCCACCGGCAGATCCTTTGACGTCGCCGCCAATTCTTTGAAGGTGGCGATCGCCGCGTCGTACTTCCCCTGTCGCGCTTGTACACTGGCGAGGCCGAGACGCGCCATCCGTCCGTAGATGTCCGAGCCCGCACGGTCGATCACTTCCTGATAGCGTGCGGCCGCGTCCGCGGGACGTCCGAGGGCAGCGAGCGTGCCGGCCGCGGCGTACCGAGCGGCGAGGCCAGGACCACTGGACGGGTAGGCTTCGGCTGCCGCGAGGTATTTCGGCAGAGCGGCTTCGAGCTTCGCATGTTCGGTGGGATAGCTGCCCGGCGTCGGAGCCGGCGGCGGTGTCGCGGTACCGGCCGTGGCCGGGGGTGCAGGTGGTGCCACGGGCGCTTCGGCGACGACCTGCGCGTCGGCCAATAGAGCGGCCGCCTTCGTGTTCACGTCCTGCCGCCACCAGATGACGCCCCCGACGCCGCCCGCGATCACGACCAGAGCCACGACGGCCCACAGGACCTGACGGCGGTGCTCGTCGATACGGGTGAACGTATCGTGCAGCGTCGTGATGAACTCGTCTTCCTTCAGCTGATGGCGTTCGATGCTCTTCATGCGTTCCTGTCTTGGCGGCCGCGCGCTCCGCGCCGGCCTCTGGGGTGAGCCCAACGCACGATTATACCGGAGTCGGTCGGTTCTCTATCCAGCCGCCTGGCGTGCCGCCCGCAGGCAGTGACCCGGCCTACTCGACGCGTGTCAGCGGCGGCTTGGTCCACTTCCCCTTCAAGGCTTCCGTTTTTGGCGAGTACAGACGCAGGATCAGCATGAACTCCCTCGACGGCGCGGGCAGCCAGTTGGACTCGTTCGCTGCGTCAGGCGGCTCGCGCTGCACGTACAGCGTCAGCCCTCCTTTGGCATCCTTCTTCAGGCTGGAGAGCATCGGCGAGTTGATCAAGTAGCGGTTCAGCGGATTCCGCACGAGCAGTTGCGACGGCAACTCGTACATCGTGAGCGACCAGAACGCGTTGGCGGGCGGGAAATGGTCGGCCGCGAAATGGACTTGGTACCGATGGCGCCCGTTCGGAACCTCGCCCGACGAATCGACGCGATACAGGAGATAGATCGCTCCCTCTTTCGAGTTCCCGTAAATGC
>JBKPMA010000301.1:0-3773 GCA_046731935.1 Acidobacteriota bacterium | reverse complement strand
CTCATGCGGCCGTCCTGCGGCGTCCAGTTGAACCCGATGCGCGGACCGAAGTTGTTCAGATCCTTGCCGCGGCTGCCGTGGAGAAACGGCTGCACGATCGGATTGATCTCGTCGTACCGGCCGATGTTCTTGACGTCCGTGTCGAACTCGTAGCGGAGCCCGGCGTTGATCGTCAGATCGTTCCGGATGCGCCAGTCGTCCTGCACGAACATTGCGACGTGGTTGTTGTCTGCGTCTGGAATGAGCAGCGCCTGATCCGGTTTACCGCTGCGGAGCGTCACCGCGAAGAGCAGGTCGTTGTCGTCTACCTTGCCGTCGCCGTTGTGATCGAAATCGGGGAAGTCCTGCACCAGCTCGATTCGACCGTCCTGAAACACGCCGAGATCGAAGCCGGCGTCGATCCGCTGCCACTCGCCGCCGAACCGCAGGCTGTGCCGGCCCTTGACCCAGGTGACCGTGTCGGACAGCTGGAACCGCTGCTGATCGGTGCCCTGCGGCACGCGGAAGGATGTGCCGTCCTGAATGCTCGGGAAGGTGAGCTGCGGGCCGCGCTGAACGGGAGCGATGCTGTTGTGGAACGTGCTGAACGAGAGCGTGGCGGCGTTCAGGAGTGTGGGCGACATGATGCGCGTCCACGTGCCGACCACCGACTGGTAGCGGTTCTTGCTGGTCTGGCGCTGGCTCGCTGAGCCGATGGCCCGGTCGATGCTGCTGGCCGCCGTGTCGGTCGCCTTCTCGCCGGCATAGCGCACGAAGACGGAGTCCGCATTCGAGGGCCGATAGTCCACGCGAAGCGATCCCAGCAGATCGTCGAGGGGCGCTGGCGCAAACGAGCGGCTGATGGTCTGGGTGGCTGTCTCGCGCGTGCCGACCAGCACCGCGCCGTCCTGGTTCCTGAACTCGATGGCTCCAAACCAGAATGCCTTGTTCGCGACGAGAGGCCCGCCGACCGCCGCGGCGTACTGCTGGCGATCGAACGGTGGATCCTGGCCGTTCGAGCGGTCGTACGTGGACGGCAGCGCCTGCCAGCTCGAGTTCCGGCCGAAGATCGAGGCCGAGCCGTGCAGGTTGTCGCTGCCGGACTTCGTGACCACGTTGATGGCCGATGACGCGGAGCGTCCCGTCTCGGCGCTGAAGCGGTTCGTCGAGATCTGGAACTCCTGCACCGATTCCTCGGTGACGTTCTGCAGCGGTCCGCCGACGACGTCGTCGTTGTTGTCGGCGCCGTCGATCATGACGTTGCCGCCGCGGCCGAGCTGACCGGCCGACGAGATCGTAACGGTGTTGGTCTTCGTGGGATCGAAGTTTGGTGCGGGCGCGTTCCCAGGAACGAGAAACGCCAGCTCGAGAAAATTGCGGCCGTTCAGGGGCAGCGATTCGATCGCCTGCGTCGAGATGACATCGTCCACGACCGACCGCGTCGTGTCGATGGTGACATCGCGGCCCGCGACGACCACGCTCTCTTTGATCGCGCCGACGCCGACCTCGAGATCCGCCGTCACGTTCTGTCCGACTTCGAGCACGACGCCCTTGCGAGTGGATTCCGCAAAGCCCTGGGCTGCGACCGCGATGTCAACAGTGCCGGGAGGGACATTCGGGATGGTAAACCGGCCCTCCGAGTCCGTCGTGGCGGTTCGTGAGATGCCGTTGCCGCGGCCGGTCACCGTTACCGCCGCTCCAGGGACCACCGCACCCTGCGAGTCGCGGACCGTGCCGACGACGGTTGCCGACGTAATCTGGCCCATCGCCATCGGGGCCATGGCGCCGAGCATCACAACGCACGCCGCCACCAACACACACACACGTCGCATACACACCTCTGACAGTCTTCGGGCCTGATTGTTCGAGACTCGGTAGGATCCGCCGGACGGCTCAGGTCGGGGAGTACTGAAACAGGTTAGTTGTAGACCGTTGAGGCACTAGACGGCCGACAGCTTCGCCGCCCGGTGCTGCACGGGACCCACGACAGGGCCCGACGTCAGGCGCGTTCAGCTGAAGGAGCGATCGAACAGCGCCGTGATGGCCTGGCGGCCGTTGGGCTCGAGCACGCGGGTGCCGGTGCCCGTGATGTGAATGTGCTCGATCACGGGTTCGTCGCCCGCGACGCGCCGCGTCCACGACGATCCCGCCCACGAGAACCACGCATCCTGATCTTGATCGAAGACATGAAGAGGCTTGTTACAGAGCTTCGCGAACTCGGCGCCCCACCCGGTTCCGCCGCGCACGGTGCCATCATCGAGAATCGTACCGACGACGTAGATCTCCTGCCCGTGATTGACCTGGTACCAGATGGTCTGCAGGATCTTTCGCAGCGTCGGGCCTTCGGTGTAGCGGCGGTTCATCAGGCGCGCGACGTACTCGAGGCTGACATCGCCCGCCAGCAGCTCCTCGTGATTGAGCACGCGAAGTCCCCGATGGCGTGAGATGGTGTGGCCCTCGAACGTGAAGTTCACTTCTTCGACGCCGTGCTTCTCGGCCTCTTCACCAAACGCCGCCTCGGCGCCTGGCGCGCCGCCGCTGAACAGGATGCCGTCTTCCTTGCGCATTTCAATAGTCTATCGCACCCCCGCTACCTGGCCGAACCGGGGGCTGTGCCGCCATCGTCTTCGTGTTCGTCGTTCGTGTTCGCCTAGGAATCCGAGGACGAAGACGAAAGCGACGCGCGCCAGCGGGGCAGGTAGAATGCCTGCATGCGCAAGCCGGTCATCTTCATCACGGGTGCCAATGGGGAAATCGGCCACGGGTTGATTACGCGGCTCTCGGCCGACGGCGGCCGATCAATCGTGACGCTCGATTTGGCGCCGCTCGATCCGGACCTGCGGCCGCTCGTGCAGCGCGAATTCATCGGGTCGATTCTTGATAGCGGTCTGCTGGAACGTATTCTCTCGGAGTTCGAGGTCGACCTGATCTTTCATCTGGCCGCGCTGCTCTCGACGCGCTCGGAGTTCACACCTGTCCGTGCGCACGAGGTCAATGTGCAGGGCACGCTGACGCTGCTCGAGTTCGGTCAGCGCGAAGCCGAATCCCACGGACGCCCCGTCAAGTTTCTGTATCCCTCGTCGATCGCGGCGTATGGGATCCCTGACGTCGCCACGAAAGAGCGCGCCGGCCGCGTCCGCGAGGATGAATTCACGCATCCGACGACGATGTATGGGGCGAACAAGCTGTATTGCGAGCAGCTGGGCCACTACTACGCGCGGTACTACAAGCAACTGTCGGCGGAGCCGCAAAGCGGCAGGGTCGATTTCCGCTGCGTTCGGTTTCCAGGACTGATCTCTGCGGTCACCATGCCGGCCGGAGGAACGTCCGACTACGCACCGGAGATGATCCATGCGGCAGCGCGCGGGCAGGGATACGCGTGCTTCGTCCGGCCCGACACGCAGATTCCCTTCATGGTCATGCCCGATGGGGTCGAGGCGCTCCTGCGTCTGGCCGACGCGCCGCGAGAGGCGCTGACGCGCACGGCATACAACGTCGGCGCCTTTGCACCAACCGCCGATGCGGTTCGTTCGGTGGTGCTCGAGGCGTTCCCGCAGGCGGCCATCACGTACGAAGTGGACGTGAAGCGGCAGGGCATCGTCGATTCATGGCCTGCGGACGTCGACGATTCAGCCGCGCGGGACGATTGGGGGTTTGCGCCGGCGTACGACTTCGATCGGGCGTTCTCCGAGTACCTGATTCCACTGATCCGGCGGCGGTACCAATGACTGGCGCCACATCCGTGCCCGAGACGATGACCGTGATCGAGGCGACGACCCCGGGAGGGCCCGAGG
>JBKPMA010000300.1:0-8214 GCA_046731935.1 Acidobacteriota bacterium | reverse complement strand
GAGTGTGGCCGTACTCAGAACCGGACTCGCACGCCGACGCCGAACTGCACCCCGCCGAGGTCGAGCTTCGTGCTGGCGTTCGATCCGTTAGGCATATCGACAGATCCGGTCACGAACCGGATCAGTGCGCCCGCGCCGATCATGGGCGTGAACATGTACGTCCCATCCACGCCGATGTTGAAGCCGCCCGAGCTCTTCGAGGCACGCTCCCTGGTGATGCCGGCAAGAGTCGCCTGCGTATACGGTGGGCCGACTTCGTTGACGGTGATCCCCGACACGACGTCCTGCTTTACGTTGAAGATCGTCGGGCCCAGGAACACGGAGATGTCGAACTGCGTGGTCACAGGCTGCTTCCAGACCGCGTCGATGTGGATCTGGTTCTCAGAATGCTTGAGGCCGCTCGCCGTGCCGCTCACGTTGCGGAACGGTTCGAGGTAGAGGACCGGATGTGGAATGCTGCCCGCCACGATCGCGTCCGACTTGTCGCTGAAATGCGTATATGAGACGCCGGCGTAGAGATTGCTGCCCCAAACGCGAACGCCACCGCCGATATCGAACACACCGCCGCCACCGACCTTGATGGCGTCGGAGAAGGTAGCCTGGTCGTCGTAGATGTCGAACGTTCCCGCCTGTGCGAGCGTGTGCGAACCGGCCTGTCCACCGACGTTGACCTGTAGGAACACGTTGTCTTCGGGCGCTGCGCCCTGGGCTGCTGCGTGGGTCGCGCCTGCCAGCAGCAGGACCACGCCAGCCGCCAGGGCACTCATCAATCGATTCAGTCGCATCATGCCTTCCCTTACTTGACGATTCACGAACAGACACCCCCGTAAGACTGCACACCGAAGGCGCAGCCGGTGTCGTGTGCGCGGGCCTGGGACGCCTGCGCGTTTATGAGGCGGGGTGTACGGAACGGCGGCTACGTGCCACGGGTCACGTAGACGGCAGCCCCGGATAGCGAAAACAACATCACCAGTCCGGCCCCGACGAGCGACACAACGAGTGCCGCCTCGATGGGGAGTCCGAGCCGGCTGAAATAATACGAAAACGTGGCCTCGCGAAGACCCAGTCCGTTGACTGACACGGGCAGCATCTGCACGAGGAACGACATCGGGACCACGACCGCCATATGCCATGGCGAGATCGCGATGCCGATGCTATGCGCAATCGCCACGTAGAACGCGACGAGTAAGGCCTGGACGATGACGGCCCCCAGGAAGCAGCCGGCCAGCGCGCGCGGCGCCTGGCGAAAGCGGTGCAGCACGATCGTCAGTTGCTGCAGCCGCGCACCGACCCACTCGGGGTGGAGCCGGCGAAGTGGATGCAGTAGCCGTTCCAGCCCGTTCGGAGCGAGAACCGCCGGTGCGGACACGGCTGCCGCGATCAACAGACCGCCCCACAACATCCACGAGGGCACAGGACCACGGACGGATCCGGAGGCCGCAGCCAGGGTCGCGGCCACCGCCGCGACGAGGCCCAGGCCGAGGAGTCCGATGCCACGATCCATCAGGACAACGGTCGCTGCCAGCGTTCGAGAGTGCGTGTCTTTCGCCGTGTCCGTAATGCGTACGACATCGCCGCCAATGTTGCTCGGAAGGAAATTGTTGAAGAAGGTCGCGACGAGGAACGACTGCGTCAAGCGCCGAGCCGGGACCGGCGTGCCTTGAGCACGGAGCAGCAGCCCCCAGCGCCACGCGCTGGCCAGCACCATCAGCAGATAGAAGCCGAGCGCGCCCGCGAGCCAGATGATCGAGGCGGAGCGGACGTACGACCAGAGACGCGGCGCATCACTCCGAGTGACGAGCAGTGCCAACAAGCCGACGCTGACAGCAATCTTGACGAGGAGGATGATCCGGCGGCGGGCCGGCGAAGGCGGAGCAGTCTCAGACCGTACTTCCATCAGACAAAAATCGGGAACCGCGCCAACTGAATGTCGTGGGAACTCCCTTGGAGCGAGAAGAGTACTACGGCATCTAACATCTTGTCCATCCCCGATTTCCCGTCGTACGCGCTGCGTTGACCACAGCGGCCGGACTGCCTAGAATCGTTCGATCGCCGACGCCGCCGCGACCGCTCCCCAAAGGCCCGACCGCCGACGCATGCACATCCTGATGATTGCCCCGGAACCGTTCTTCGAACCAAGGGGCACTCCCTTCAGCGAGTACCATCGCATTCGCGCGCTGCTCGAGCTCGGTCATACAGTCGACCTCGTCACGTATCCCTTCGGCAAGGACGTGTCGATGCCTGGCCTTCGCGTGTTCCGGTGTCTCCGTCCACCGTTCATCCGCCGCATCAAGATCGGACCGTCGGTCGCGAAAGTCCCGCTCGATCTTGCCCTCTTTGCGGCCGTGCTCCGGAAGGCGGTGACGGGCTCGTACGACGTGGTGCATTCGCACGAAGAAGGCGCCGCGATGGGTGTCGTCGTCGCTGCGCTGCTCGGCATCCCGCACGTCTACGACATGCATTCGAGCCTGCCGCAGCAGCTCGGGAATTTCGACTACAGCCGGTCGCGACTGCTGCGCGGCATCTTCACCCTCTTCGAACGCATCGTCGTACGCCGATCGCGAGTCGTCATCGTGATTTGCCCGGAGCTGGACCGGCTCGTGCGTCAGGTGGATCGCTCGGCCGATCCGATCTTGATCGAGAACGCGCCTGGCGCCGGCGATCTCGCAGCTGCCGGGGGCGGTCCGCGGGTGCGCGCGGAGTTCGGCCTCCAGCCTGGCACGCCGCTCATCGTCTATACCGGCACGTTCGAGGCGTACCAGGGATTGGACCTTCTGTTTGACGCCGTTCGCCAGGTTCTGGCCGTGACGCCCGACGCCCGATTGCTGCTCGCTGGCGGACGACCCGAGCAGGTCGCCGCGGCTCGTGCGCAGGCGGAGCACGCCGGTATCACCCACGCGGCGATCTTTGCCGGCGAGCGACCGTCGACCGAGATTCCCGATTTCCTCGATGCGGCCAATGTGCTCGTGTCGCCGCGCAGCCGCGGGACCAACACGCCGCTCAAGATCTATCAATACCTCCGAGCCGGCCGCGTGATCGTCGCGACGCGTCTGTTGACGCACACGCAAGTCCTGGACGACGACGTGGCGATCCTGACGGAGCCGGGGGCGGCATCGTTCGCGGAAGGTATTCTGCGCGCGCTGCGCGACCCGGCCGACGCCCGCGCGATTGGTGAGCGTGCGGCCCGGCTCGCCGCGACGAAGTACAGCTACGAGGCCTACCTGGATCGGACGCGTCAGGTAGTGACCCGACTCGCGCAGCCCTCCGCCGCGCCCGTCGCGGGGAGTCTCGCGTGAGCCCGCCGGTGGCCCCTCCACCGGCCTCGCATGGTCGTGCGGAGCATTACAGCTACAGCGTCTATGCCGATCCGGCGATGGCGCAGCAATTCGAACAGGCTCGCTTCGGCGGGCCGATCGGATCGTTGCTGGCCGAGACGCAGGAGCGCGTGCTGATCGAGTTCGCGGATGCCGGACCCGGCTGTCGCGTGGTGGACGTCGGCACCGGCACGGGACGGGCGGCCATCGCCCTCGCCGCTCGAGGAGCGGACGTCGTGGGGCTCGACGCCTCGCGCGAGATGCTCAAGGTGGCGGAGGCCCGCGCTGCCGAGAAGCGGGTCGCGGTCGCGTTCGAAGTCGGTGACGCGCACCACCTGCCGCTCGAGGATCGGAGCGCCGACGTGGCCGTGAGTCTTCGCGTGCTGATGCACACGCCTGACTGGCGCCAATGCATCGGGGAACTGTGCCGCGTCGCGCGATCTCGCGTCGTCCTCGACTATCCGGCGCTGGCGAGCGCGGCGACGATTCAGGTCGTCGGGCGCCGCCTCGGGCGGCTCGCCGGCAGGAACGTCGAAGCGTACCGCGTCTTCCGGCATACGGCGATCGAGCGTGAGCTGGCGTCTCATGGGTTCGCCGTTCGCGGCGTGCATCGCCAGTTCGTGCTCCCCATTGCCTTCCACAAGCTGATTGGATCCAGGGCGGCGACGGAACGGATTGAGGGGTCGCTGGCACGCGTCGGATTGCTGCGGCTGCTGGGATCGCCCGTGACTCTCGTGGCGGATCGGTGCGCGTCCTCGTAACCGGCGCGACCGGGTTCACCGGTGGGCACCTGGCACGGCATCTCCACGCTCAAGGCCATGCTGTGTGGGCGCTCGTGCGGGATCCGGCTCGAGCCGACGATCTTCGACGCGACGGGATCGAGTTGATGCGCGGCGACCTGGCCGATGCTGCGACCCTCGCGCCAGCGATGGCAGGCGTCGAGGTCGTGTACAACATCGCGGCCCTGTATCGTCAGGCCGGTCTCCCTCGTGAGGTGTACCGCTCGGTGAACGCGACGGGCGTCGCTGCGCTCGTCGACGCCGCATCGAAGACTGGCGTGCGGCGCGTGGTGCACTGCAGCACGGTCGGTGTCCACGGCGACGTGGAGAACCCCCCGGCGGACGAGGATGCGCCGTTCCGCCCGGGGGACGTCTATCAGGAGACCAAGGTCGAGGGTGAACGCCTCGGCCAGGAGGCCGCGGCGCGGACCGGTGTCGAGTTCTCGATTGTCCGCCCCTCGGGTATCTACGGCCCGGGCGATCGCCGCCTCTTGAAGTTGTTTCGCGGCGTCGCGCGCCGGCGGTTCGTGGTCCTCGGCGACGGCGGCATCTTCTACCATCTGACACACGTGGACGATCTCGTCGAAGGTATCCGTCTCGCCGGCGAAGTGCCATCAGCCGCGGGACGGGCGTACATCCTGGCGGGACCCGAGGTCAGCACACTGAATGAATTGGTGGCGGTCATCGCCGAGGAAGCCGGCGTGAAGCCGCTCGGCGTCCATCTTCCCGTGTGGCCGTTCTGGATTGCGGGCGCGGCCTGTGAGGCGATATGTGCGCCCTTCGGGATCGAGCCGCCGCTCTATCGGCGTCGTGTGGACTTCTTCACCAAGAGTCGCGCGTTCGCGATCGAGCGCGCACGGCGCGAACTCGGGTACGCACCGCGCGTCGGGTTGCGTGACGGTGTCCGTCGCACACTCGCGTGGTATCGCGACCGGGGATGGCTATGAGGGCTCATGCCTGAGATTCGGCGAGTCCAGGACGAATTGACGGCGCCCGGGCAGTCCGCGCGCGCCAAATATCAGGCGCTCGTTGTCGGACAGTCCGGCCTCGCGGCGTTGGTTCGCCACGAACTGGTGACGATGCTGGCACAGTCGATGCCGGGCGCGGCAGGGCTGGCGCTCCGCAAACGGCTGTATCCGCTGCTGCTCGGCGCATGCGGGCGTAACGTCGTCTTCGGGCAGCACGTGGTGCTGCGGCACCCGCACAAGATCCGGATCGGCGACAACGTGGTGATCGACGACAACTGCCTGCTCGATGCCAAAGGCGAAGACAACAATGGCATCACGATCGGGTCGGGCGCGTTCGTTGGCCGCAACACGATCGTATCGTGCAAGAACGGCGACGTCACGATTGGCGAGCGCGCCAACATCGGCTTCAACTGCGAGGTGTTCTCCGCGAGCCGGGTGACGATCGGTCCCGACGCGCTGCTCGCCGCGTACTGCTACGTGATTGGCGGTGATCACGACTGGAGCGATCCGACGCGTCCGGTGCTGCAGCAGCCGCGGACGTCGCTCGGTGTCGCGATCGGTACCGGCGCATGGCTGGGCGCCGGTGTAAAGGTGCTCGACGGCTGCGCGATCGGCGACGGCGCCATCATCGGCGCCGGTGCCGTCGTGCGGGGCGCCGTGGCAGCCAACGCCATTGCGGTCGGTGTTCCCGCTCGCGTCATCGGTCATCGCGGTGAATCGACCCCTGGAGCGGGCGTGCAGGTATGAGCGAGACGGCGTCCTCGCGTCCGCTCAACGTGCTCCAGGTGTGCGATCACCTTGGCTGGGCCGGTTCGCGGATGCACGGAGTCAAGCGGCTGTTTGCGTGGATCCTCCCGCGATTCGACAGGTCCCGCTATCGTGTGTCACTGGTGAGCCTGCGGAAGAAGGACCTGTCCGACGACACGCTCGAGAGCCTGGGCGTGGACGTCAGCTATCTGCACCGAGGCAAGTTCGATCCGGCGACGCTCACCGACCTGACCAAGATCATCGACCGTCAGCAGATCGACATCCTGCACCTGCACGGGTACGGCGCGACGACGTTCGGCCGCCTGGCGGGTGGCATGAAGGGCGTGCCGACGATCCTGCACGAGCACGCGAACCTCACGGCGACGCCCTGGTTTCAGAAGGTGGCCGACCGCCTTCTGGAGCCGTACACAGACATCGCGATTGCTGTCTCGGAGAGTACGGCGGAGTTCGTGCGCCGCGCGCGACTCGTCCGGCCCGAGCGCGTAAAGGTCGTGTACCTCGGGGCTCCGCTGGAGGAGTTCGGGCGCATTCGATCGGCCGGCGAGATCGCTGCTGCGCGTGCGGCGCTAGGCATTTCGCCGGACACGTTTGCGATCGGCACCGTGACCCGGCTGCACGAGTCCAAAGGCAACACCTATCTCGTCGCGGCCGCCGCGGACGTCGTCAGGCAGCGGCCGAACGCGCGGTTCTTCGTGGTGGGGGAGGGACCGCTTCAGCCTGCACTCGGAGAACAGGCACGGGCACTAGGGCTCGGGGATCGTTTCGTCTTCCTCGGGTTCGCCTCTGACGTGGCCACCACGCTCTCGGCGTTCGACCTGAGCGCGTTTCCGTCCTTGTGGGAAGGGACACCGTTGACGGTGTTCGAGGCGCTGGCGATGGGCAAGGCGATCGTCGCAACCGACGCCGATGGCCTTCGCGACGTCCTCGTCAACAGCCGCACGGCCCGCATCGTGCCGACGCGCAATGCCGAGGCGCTCGCGGCGGCGATCGTCGAGTTGATGGATGATCCAGCGGAGCGGGCGCGATTGTCCGCGGCTGCGCGGGACGCCGGTCGGCAGTACGGCATCGACGCGTTCGTGCGGAAGATGGAGCGCTTGTATACGATCCTCGCCGACGTGTCGCGGCGCACGAAGCGGCAGGGCATTCTGCAGCAGGACCTTTCGTTTCTCGAGACGGCCGGGATCGGGACGAGGACCACGTGACGACCGGACCGATGCGTCTCGGTCCGGGGCTTGCCGCCGCCTGTATCGTGCTCGCGATCTACGGCGGACTCGCTCTGACGGTGGATTTTCCTTCCGCCGCGCTCGGTATTCAGAGCGACGAAGCCACGTACTACATGATGGGCCACAGCCTCGCCGAGGATGGCGATCTCGTCTACCGACGGGAGGATCTCGCGCGCGTCTGGCGTGAGTTCCCGTCGGGCCCGTCGGGTGTGTTCCTGAAGAAGGGTCGAACAGTCACCGGCGCGTCCCTGACGTGGCGCCCGCCGTTCGTGGTCTTCTCGGGCGGCCCCGATCCCGACGCCGGCAGGCTGTACTTCGGTAAGTCATTCATGTACCCGCTCGTCGCGGCACCATTCGTATGGGCGCTCGGGACGAACGGCTTCCTGGTGCTGCACGCGCTGCTCCTCGCGCTCGCCGTATTTGCGTCCTACCTGTACCTGCACGCGCGAATGCCCGCAGCGACGTCTGTCCTGATCGGGACGGCTTTCGTGATGGCAACGGTCGTCCCCGTCTATTTCGTCTGGATCACGCCGGAGCTCTTCAACTTCAGCATGATCCTGCTCGCGTACGCCTGCTGGCTGTTCAAAGAGGTGGTCGATCGCGATCGCGTGCCGCGTGGTTTCGCCTGGTCGCTGGCGCCATGGACCGACGTCGTCGCTGCCGTGCTGCTCGGCGTCGCGACGTTCTCCAAGGTGACGAACATCCTGCTGTATCTGCCCATCCTCGCGTGGCACGTGTGGCAGCGGCGGTGGGGACGGTTGTTCGCGACAGGTGTCGTGTTCGGCGTCGTCACGGCAGGCTTCTTCGCTGCCAATCTGGCGATCTCGGGTGATTGGAACTATCAGGGCGGCGAGCGTGCCACGTTCTATGCGGCGTACCCGTTCCAGACACCGAACGTGGGATACGAAGCCGGAGCCCCGCGCGCGCGCGACGAAGCGCTGGTCGACATCCTGTTCGACCCGCGCGTCTTCTGGATCAACCTGTCGCACAACCTCGTGTACTACTTCGTGGGCCGGTACTCGGGTCTCATCGCGTACTTCTTCCCGGCCGTCTTCGGCCTCGCGAGTTTTCTGTGGCGCCCGAAGCGCCCGGGCTGGCAGTACCTCGTGCTGGCCGGATGCCTGCTCCAGATTGTGTTCTTCGTCATCACACTGCCGTACAC